>NZ_JBQPOM010000071.1:0-226080 GCF_052220145.1 Vagococcus sp. WN89Y
GATCTGCTCAACAACGGCTATTTTAAAGGATAGAGGATAATCGCGTTGGGTGCGTTTGAACTCAGTCATCATCACGTTCTCCGGGTTTGAGTCAGGAACGTGTCAACGCTATTCAGGACGGGTCAAACAGAAAAATTAAGCCGTTAGCGCAAGCTGGCGGCTTTTTTTTTATGCACCCGCGTAATAACCTATGCAAGAAATCAGCTAAAAGGAAGAGACAATGAAACTGTTTTATAAGCCTGGCGCTTGCTCGTTTGCATCACATATTACGCTGCGTGAAACCGGCAAAGATTTTTCTCTGGTCAGCGTGGATCTGATGAAAAAACGCCTGGAAAATGGCGAAGATTACCTCGCTATCAATCCTAAAGGCCAGGTTCCCGCCCTGCTGCTGGATGACGGCACACTTCTTACCGAAGGCGTCGCTATCATGCAATATCTCGCCGATAGCGCAACCGACCGCCAGCTTCTGGCTGAACCGGGTACGCTGCCACGCTACAAAACGCTGGAGTGGCTGAACTATATCGCCACCGAACTGCATAAAGGCTTTACGCCGCTGTTCCGCCCGGATACACCGGAGGATTACAAACCGACGGCGCGCGCGCTGCTGGAGAAAAAGTTACAGTATGTGGACGCTTCGCTGGCGGGGAAAGAGTGGATTAGCGCTAACCATTTCACCATCGCCGATGCGTATCTGTTTACCGTACTGCGCTGGGCGTATGCGGTAAAACTGGAAATGGCGAACCTTAAGAATATTACAGCGTATATGGCCCGGGTAGCGGCTCGCCCGGCGGTTGCCGCCGCGCTGGCAGCGGAAGGCCTTAAGTAAACCGCTAACCCCTCTCCTTTGGAGAGGGTGTTTGTTGCATTCACGAACAGCGGTTGCGGCTGTGAGGCTGATTCGCGCATCAGGAAGCTGGCTCGGCCCAAAATCACCTGCACTACATAGAAAGAAGGGAGCGATTTCTCACTCCCTCAGACAGGTAACGCTTATTTCCAGCACACCAGGCAGTAATTCTTCTTACCGCGGCGCAGCAAGGTATAACGGCCGAACAGACGATCGCTGTCGGTAAACACATATTCCGGGTCGGACTGTTTTTCACCGTTGATGGTGACAGCATTAGACGCAATGGTTTTACGCGCCTGCCCGCGAGATGGTTGCAGCTCAGAATCCACCAGCGCCTGCATCAGATCCGCGCCTTTTTCCATCTCCACCATCGGCACACCGTCTTGCGCCAGCTGTGCAAAATCTGCTTCGCTCAGCGCGCTCAGCGTACCGTTGAACAGGCTCTCAGTGATGCGTTTTGCCGCCGTCAGCCCCTCTTCGCCATGCACCAGACGGGTGACTTCTTCCGCCAGTACGTACTGGGCGCGCGGCGCTTTACCGCTGTTCTTGTCTTCTTCTTCCAGCGCGTTGATCTCCGCGATGTCCATAAAGGTGAAGAATTTCAGGAAGCGATACACGTCCGCATCAGCGGTGTTAATCCAGAACTGGTAGAACTTATACGGGCTGGTTTTCTTCGGATCGAGCCACACCGCGCCGCCTTCTGTTTTACCAAACTTCGTACCGTCAGCTTTGGTGATCAGCGGAACCGTCAGGCCAAACACCTGGTTCTGGTGCAAACGGCGCGTCAGATCGATACCCGAGGTGATGTTACCCCACTGATCGGAGCCACCGATTTGCAGTACTACGCCGTACTTTTCATTCAGGCAGGCGAAATCATAGCCCTGCAACAGGTTGTAGGAGAACTCGGTAAAGGAGATCCCCACATCGTCACGGTTCAGGCGCTGTTTTACCGCTTCTTTGTTAATCATCTGATTAACAGAAAAGTGTTTACCGATATCGCGCAGGAACGTCAGCACGTTCATGCTGCCAAACCAGTCGTAGTTGTTCGCCGCGATAGCCGCGTTGTCGCCACAGTCGAAATCAAGAAACGGTGCCACCTGTTTGCGGATCTTATCCACCCACTCCTGCACGGTGTCCTCGGTATTCAGTTTGCGCTCGGTGGCTTTGAAGCTCGGGTCGCCGATAAGCCCCGTCGCGCCACCTACCAGCGCCACCGGTTTGTGTCCGGCCTGCTGAAAGCGTTTCAGGCATAACAATGGAACCAGATGCCCCAAATGCAAGCTGTCAGCGGTGGGATCGAAGCCGCAATAGAGCGCGATTGGCCCCTGCGCCAGTCGCTCTGCCAACGCTTCTTCATCCGTCACCTGGGCCACCAGGCCCCGCTCTTGCAATTGTTTAATCAAGTTACTGCTTGCCATCAAATTCTCCATGTATAAAACGGACTGCACCTTTGCCGGTACACGACTTTTCGCCAGATGCGAAAGATACTTCAGGGGGGCAGATAGAATAAAGCGCCGGGCCACGGAGTACCAGCGCTTAACACAACATTTTTCAGGGATTAAGGGGCAAGACGGTCAATTTTCCATGAACCGTTGTCACGCTGGTACAAAAACCGATCGTGCAGACGATTCGCGCCGCCCTGCCAGAACTCCATTTGTTCAACCGGGACACGAAAGCCGCCCCAGAAACTGGGCAGCGGTATTTCGCCTTGCAGGAACTTCTGCTTGAGCTCGAGAAACTTGCTTTCCAGCACGCCGCGCGCAGAGATACGGCTCGACTGCTTCGATACCCAGGCGCCGATTTGGCTGTCGCGCGGGCGGCTGTGAAAATATTTCATGACCTCTATCGTCGACAGGCGTTCGGCTTTGCCGGTGACCATCACCTGGCGCTCCAGTGTGTGCCAGGGAAACAGCAGGCTTACGGCGGGATTATGCTCAATATGGCGTGCCTTACGACTGCCGAGATTGGTATAAAACACCAGCCCTTTTTCGTCAAAATGCTTAAGCAGCACAATGCGCTGGTACGGCTGGCCGCTTTCATCAACGGTTGCCACCACCATCGCGGTAGGATCGACAAGCCGGGCTTCACAAGCCTGTTCCAGCCAGCGCTCAAAAAGTTTCAATGGCTCATCAGGAAGATCGGCGCGGCGTAAGCCGCCTTTGGTGTATTCACGGCGTAAACTGGCGATTTGCTGCAAGTGATCGTTATCAGACATGTCGTTCGCAGAAGTCAGTGTTGGGTAAGCTCATTATGCCCCCCTCAATGAAAATCTCAACGCTCGGGTATTAACTGGCAGTTATTCAACACCATCGTATCGCGCTTATAGACCGTCGCACTGTCGCCTTTAGACCAGAAAACATAAATCCCGTCCGTATAGCGCACGCCGGAGGCGGATAACCCCTGCTGCAACGTCAGCAGTTTGTCATCCTGGACAAAACTGACTTGCTCGCGAGGATTATTCCGTTTTACCGTCAACGTTTTTTCATCACACTGATAGACCAGCGTATCGGTGTGCATGCGTTCGATAAACTGCTGGTAAGTGCTGCACCCGGCAAGTAACACGGGCAGGCAGGCGATGGCTAATTTTTTCATCTCGAATTCCCTGACATTCCTGGTCACAGAGGGCGCAATGCCCTCTTCTCTTTCTGCCAGTTTAACGGGACGCAAGCGGCCTGGAATTCAGTTAACTCTGATTCTGGCGCGGGTTAGCGGGGAAAATCGCCCCCAGCACAGAAGGTGATGAGGCGCCGGTCACGGAAGGCAAATTTCCTGGTAACCCGGCGAGCGTGCGCCATGCCAGCCAGGCAAATGCCAGCGCTTCCATATCATCACCATTAATACCTGCTTCATCCGTGGTCGAGACTTCAATACCCGGCAGTAAACCAGCAAGACGCGCCATCACCAGCGGGTTGCGGCTCCCACCGCCGCACACCAACAGCCGCTCACAGCCGCCGCTGAGCAGGACTTGTTCGGAAATCGTCATCGCCGTCAGCTCTGCAAGCGTCGCTTGTACATCGCAGGCCTTCAGCGCCGGGAAAGGCATCAACTGGCGCTCCAGCCAGCCATAATTAAAATACTCGCGCCCCGTGCTTTTCGGCGGCGCAAGAGCAAACCACGGATCGCTGAGCATATTTTGTAACAGCGGCACAATCACTTTGCCTTCGCTTGCCCAGAGCGCGTTTTTATCATAAGGCTTACCCTGCTGGCGCCAGATCCAGGCATCCATCAGCATATTGCCAGGCCCGGTATCATAGCCTCTGACCGGCTGTCCCGGGATAAGAAGCGAGAGGTTAGCGATGCCGCCAATATTGAGCACCATGCGCCGCTCGACCGGGTGTGCCAGCAGCGCCTGGTGGAAAGCAGGCACCAGCGGTGCGCCCTGACCACCGAGCGCGATATCGCGGCGGCGAAAATCGCCAACGACCGTCACGCCTGTACGGGCCACTATCTGGTTATTATCACCAATTTGCAGGGTATGCGGGGCAACACCGGTCGGCTCATGCCAGACGGTTTGCCCGTGACAGCCAATCGCCACAATATCCTGCGGATGTAGCTGCTCTTTGTCCATCAACGCCAGCACGGCATCCGCAAACAGCTGGCCCAGTTGTGTATCCAGACGACCAAGCTGGGAAAGCGTAAGCTGCTGCCCCTGGCAAATGTTGAGTATCGCCTCTTTTAACGGCACGGGGATCGGGAACGTCAGGCTGGCCTGCTGCGCAACCATCCGGTCATCGATGGCCGCCAGCACCACATCGACCCCGTCCAGACTCGTCCCGGACATTACCCCAATGTAGCGACCCGATTTCATACGCCTTCCTGTAATCCATAGCTATGGGCTATCAGTCCATCATAAAGTGCTCAGTAATGCTATGGGTAACAAACACTTTTTAACAATCATCTTCAGATAAGCGTGGTGAAATCGCGCCGCAGCCCGCCTATAATCGCTTCGTTTAAAAGTGGTTAAGCTCGATGTGAGTATTATTTTCCGTGATTTGGCTGAAGTAAGACCAGGCGTTGTCAAAATGCCATATAATTTAACCATGACGGATGCTCACTCGAGTGTTTCATGGTGAACAGGAGATTCAAATGATGTTACGTGCGCTGGCAGTTTCGCTAATCGGTCTCTCTTTAGCGGGCTGTGTCAATAACGACACGCTCTCAGGTGATGTCTACTCGGCATCGGAAGCCAAACAGGTGCAAAATGTCACTTATGGCACCATTGTTCATGTCCGACCTGTGCAGATTCAGGCGGGTGAGGACAACAACGTTATCGGCGCGCTCGGCGGTGCTGTGCTGGGGGGATTGCTGGGTAACACCGTAGGCGGTGGAACCGGGCGTACTCTCGCCACTGCGGCAGGTGCTATTGCTGGTGGCGTAGCTGGTCAGCAGGTTCAGGGGTCGATTAACAAGACCCAGGGCGTGGAACTGGAAATTCGTCGCGATGATGGTCAAAGCGTTACGGTTGTGCAGAAACAGGGGACTACCCGTTACTACGCAGGCCAGCGTGTCGTGATGACCGGCAATGGCAGGCAGGTTACCGTTTCCCCGCGCTAAAACTTTTCCGTGTGGTCGCGTCAGTGACCACACCTCTTCCCTCAGAAATAAAAAAGCCCTGCGATTGCAAGGCTTTGTGTGTCAGTCGCGAGACTGTAAATCGTGAATGTTACGTTCGAGCCGACCAATCAAATTGATTAACAACTCCAGCTCTTCCGCCGAGATCCCTGCGAGAATTTCGCCCCGTGTCTTGCGGATGACCGTCTCCATCTCTTCGATTATCGGTGTTGCTTTATCAGTCAATTTGATACGTTTAGCGCGGCGATCGTTGGCACAGGTCTGGCGGGAAATGAGGCCTTTATCTTCCAGTTGATCCAGGGTGCGCACCAGCGAAGGCTGCTCGATGCCAATCGCTTTTGCCAGTTGAATTTGCGACTGATCGGGCGGCAACTGATGAATATTATGCAGCGTGACCCAGTGAGTCTGCGTTAATTCCAGAGGTTTCAGGCGATGGTCTATCAAAGCGCGCCAGATGCGCACTAAGCGTGCCAGATCAGAACCTAATGGCGATTCCAATTTCATCTCCTTATAATTAGCTTGCTAAGTTATTATACTCATTTTAAAATAGTTTGCAGTATTTATATCTCTAAAACAAATGGATTACTGCCCGCCCTGCAGCGGATAACCGCAAACTGCGCAGAACATCATGTGCGCATTTAGCGATAAATTTTCCCGTTGTTCTCCTGCCCGATCTGATTTTTTGCGCATCGTTTACTTTTCTCCTTATGTAAAGCGGTGCTTTCTGCGATGGTTGAACGCACCGTTGTCTTCGTGACTGGATGTAGGCGGGCAATATCTGGCACCCGATATGGTAGAGCTTCCCTGTTTTCAACTGTCTGTGCCTTTCCCTCGGCCTGTTAATCGTGGGTTAGCGGTAAAACTAAGAGCACTGAATACGCCTCTGGCCATCTCTAACGAGTAAAACCACGTACAGGTTATGAGCAGTCAGCTGAATGCGTGCCATCCTGCGCCGCAGCGTATTGGGGAGTATTACCGCGCCTGAATGTCAAAGACAACCCATTCGTTCTTCCTGGCGGAAATTTGTTTCCCTCCCATCGCATTTGCCCTGCAGCCGTAAAGGCAGCGTTGCCCGCCACTCACCTACGCAATTGCCAAAGCGTCCGCTATCAGCATCAATACTGCACGAGTCGCCGCCAGGGCAATAAGACGTTTACCCGGCAAGTTTACCTTACCGCACGCACCGGCAATTATGCTACCGCTGGAAGCCTAATGTTTGCGTTGATTGATAATCATCTGTTTTACCTTAACGGCTGTCTGGACAGGCCAGCCTGCGCTACATCCGCAATGTCGCACCTGAGCAAATCGTGCTATGTTGCCACGCTTAAAAGTTACAGTGTCACATTCTGATAGCGGACAGGAGATTGATAACTGAAGGGTTGGCCGCTGATTGCCAAAAACATCGTGGGTATTCGTTGCATTCGGGGATTTATCGCAGGCAGGAGCAGGCCCGTTGCCCGGCCTGCTCACGGCATAATTACTTAATCACTCCACAGGCATAACGCTCACCGCCACCGCCGAGCGGTTTGGGCTGATCGGACATATTATCGCCGCCCACGTGTACCATCAGCGCTTTACCTTTCACCTCATCAAGTTTTTTCAGCCGCGGCGCGATCACAGCATCGGTCGCGATACCGTCGTTATTCACCACCAGCACCGGCAAATCACCTAAATGCCCGGCCCCTTCGGGACCTTCATGTTTGCCAGAATTGTGCGGGTCAAGATGGCCACCCGCGGCTTCGGCCGCAGACGCTTTACCCTCTTTGATTGCTGGCTGGCAGCTGCCTTTCGCGTGAACATGAAAACCATGCTCACCCGGCGGCAACGCCTTCAGATTCGGCGCGAACTCCAGCCCCTTATCCGTTTCGCTGATTTTTACGCTGCCAACAGACTGCCCTACGCCCTGGGAGGTGACGAGGTTCATTTCGACTTCTTCACTGGCGGCTTGCGCCCCGGCACAACTTAACAGCACCAACATTGCCAGACTTATTCGCTTCATATGACCTCCGTTAAATAGCGTTTACCCTGTAAGTCTAAACCAGGGTAGACGATTTCACCGGGAAGTCGCAAAAAGCGCCGTCAGGGGACGTCGTAGCCCAGCGCGGCCCGGCGGATCCGAAACCACTGCTGGCGGGTCATTTGCAGCTTGAGCGCGCCCAGCGCAGAGCGCACACGCTCGATTTTACCGGAGCCAATAATGGGCAGCGGCTGCGCGGGCAAACGCATGACCCAGGCATACACAACTTGCTCAATTGTCTGCGCATTCAGCTCCTGTGCCACGGCATTCAGTTCATCACGCAGCGGCTGATAGAGAGGATCGTTAAACAGACGTCCGCCGCCGAGGCAGGACCAGGCCATCGGCCGGATACGCAACTGTTGCAGCTGATCGAGCGTGCCGTCGAGCAATAATGGCTGATGAACCGGCGAAATCTCTACCTGATTGGTCGCCAGCGTAAACGGCAGACGAGATTGCAGCAGCATGAACTGGGCGGGTGTAAAGTTGGAGACGCCGAAATGGCGCACTTTGCCGCTCTGATGCAGATGCAGGAAGGCTTCGGCAACCTCATCCGCGTCCATCAGCGGATCGGGGCGATGGATAAGCAACAGGTCGAGATTATCAATCGCGAGGTTGCGCAACGACTGTTCGGCGCTCTCAATAATATGGGCGCGTTCGGTAATGTAATGGCCTATCTTATTTTGCGGCTTCGCGGTGGTGGCGATACCGCACTTGCTGACGATTTCCATACGTGCGCGCAAATGTGGCGCCAGCTTCAGCGCTTCGCCGAATGCTGCTTCGCACTGATAACCGCCGTAGATATCCGCATGATCGACTGTCGTTATGCCTAAATCAAGGTGTGATTCGATAAAACTGATCAACTGCTCAGGTGACATGCCCCAGTCCATCAACCGCCAGTAGCCCATCACGAAACGGGAAAACTCAGGCCCCTGGGGTGCCAGGGTAATACGTTGTTCCATCACTGTTTCCTCAAAGGTAATTTTCCTTCGAGTATACGCATTTTTGCGCTTAAAACAGTGAAGGCTGCTGAGGTTCTTCTGGTGGTTGCGATTTCTGGGCGCGCATTTTACGTAGCCAGCGCTGGCGGCAAAGGCGCAGCACTTCCTGCTTTTGGGCGTCATTCATCTGCTGCCAGTTAAAACGCTCATCCCGGCTGCGCATACAGCCGCGACAAAAACCGCGCTCATCCGACTGACAGATACCGCGACACGGGCTCGGTACGGGGAAAAACTCCAGTTGTTCCGGCACTGTTGTCTCCGTTAACATTATGTCTACATCTATTGAAGACTGCCTGATGGCAACGCGCAAGCCTTAAAGCGCACAGTTCGCTAATTGCAACCGACCGATTGGTCTAGTAGAGTGATCGTATGAGCAGAAACACCGAACACGATACCCGCGAACACTTACTGGCAACCGGCGAGCAGCTTTGTATGCATCGCGGTTTTACCGGTATGGGTTTGAGTGAACTCCTGAAAACGGCAGAAGTGCCTAAAGGCTCTTTCTACCACTATTTTCGTTCGAAGGAGGCGTATGGTGTGGCGTTGCTGGAGCGTCATTATGCAACTTACTGCCAGCGACTGGCGGAACATTTCGCCCACGGCGCAGGTAATTATCGCGACAGGCTGCTCGCCTATTACCAGCATACGCTCAATCAGTTCTGCCAGCATGGCACCATCAGCGGTTGCCTGACGGTGAAGCTTTCTGCCGAGGTTTGTGACTTGTCAGAAGATATGCGCATGGCGATGAATAAAGGCGCAGGCCAGATAATCACCCTGCTGGCTGGCGCGCTGGAAAAGGGTCGCGGTGAGCAGAGCCTGGCGTTTCCGGGCGATGTGCTTACTCAGGCGCAGGTGCTCTACTCGCTCTGGCTGGGGGCAAATTTGCAGGCGAAGATTTCCCGTAGCGCTCTGCCGCTGGAAAGCGCGCTGGCGCATGCTAAATTGATACTCGCTGCGCCTTAATAAACACAGGCGTTTTTATTTTCCCGGTTTCTAGACGACCGGTCTATTCAGGAGATGTGATGTCCAGTAAACTTTTCTCCCCGCTTAAGGTGGGTGCAATTACCGCAGCGAACCGTGTATTGATGGCGCCGTTGACGCGTCTGCGCAGCATTGAGCCGGGCGATATCCCTACACCGTTGATGGCTGAATATTACCGCCAGCGTGCCAGCGCAGGCTTAATCATCAGCGAAGCCACACAAGTTTCTGCCCAGGCAAAAGGTTATGCCGGTGCGCCAGGGCTGCACAGCGCGGAACAAATCGCCGCGTGGAAAAAAATCACCGACGCCGTGCATGATGAAGGCGGTCATATTGCGGTCCAGCTGTGGCATACCGGGCGTATTTCTCACAGCAGCCTGCAACCAGGCGGCCAGGCGCCTGTTGCGCCTTCGGCTATCAGCGCCGGTACCCGCACCACGTTGCGCGATGAAAAAGGCCAGGCTGTGCGTGTCGATACCTCCGAACCGCGCGCGCTGGACATCAGCGAAATCCCGGGCATTGTGAATGACTTCCGCCAGGCGGTAGGCAACGCTCACGAAGCCGGTTTTGATCTGGTCGAGCTGCACTCAGCGCACGGTTACTTGCTGCATCAGTTCCTCTCCCCGTCGTCGAACCATCGTACCGATCAGTACGGCGGCAGCGTGGAAAACCGTGCGCGTCTGGTACTGGAAGTTATCGATGCGGCCATCAGCGAGTGGAGCGCCGATCGTATTGGCATCCGCGTTTCCCCGATTGGTACTTTCCAGAACACTGACAATGGCCCGAACGAAGAAGCTGACGCGCTGTATCTTATCGAAGAGTTAGCGAAACGCGGTATTGCCTACCTGCATATGTCTGAGCCGGACTGGGCAGGCGGAGAACCATACACCGACGCGTTCCGTCAAAAAGTTCGCGCGCGTTTCCCTGGCCCAATTATCGGCGCGGGTGCTTATACGGTTGAAAAAGCCGAAGCGTTAATTGAAAAAGGGTTAATTGATGCCGTTGCCTTTGGCCGCGACTTTATTGCCAACCCGGATCTGGTCAAACGCCTGGAGCTGAACGCTCCGCTGAACCCACAGCGTCCGGAGTCCTTCTATGGCGGCGGCGCTGAGGGCTATACCGATTATCCTTTCCTGTGATCCTCGATTGTTAATTGATAGCGGCGGCCATCCGCCGCTATACTTAATCAATGTTCTGATCGGAACGTTAACTTACTCATAAAAGAGGACATTATGCGCTTACTTCACACCATGCTGCGCGTTGGCGACTTGCAACGCTCTATGGATTTTTATACTAAAGTGCTGGGCATGAAGTTGCTGCGTACCAGTGAAAACCCGGAATACAAATACTCACTGGCTTTTGTCGGTTACGGCCCGGAAAGCGAAGAAGCGGTGATTGAGCTGACGTATAACTGGGGTGTTGATAAATACGAGCTGGGCACCGCCTATGGTCATATTGCGCTGAGTGTGGAAAACGCCGCCGAGGCCTGCGATGCCATCCGTAAAAACGGTGGCAACGTAACGCGTGAAGCAGGCCCGGTAAAAGGTGGCACCACGGTTATCGCCTTTGTTGAAGATCCGGACGGTTACAAAATCGAGCTGATCGAAGAGAAAGACGCTGGTCACGGACTGGGTAACTGATCCCCCGGGCGCACTTTGCGCCCGTTGTTTTACATCCCTTTGCAAAATTTGCCATAATGCGCTGCCCTTTCCCCGTATCAAGAGAATCAGATGTCCGATAACGCTCAACTTGTTGGTCTGTGCGACCGTTTCCGCGGTTTTTATCCTGTGGTGATAGATGTTGAAACCGCCGGGTTTAACGCCAAAACCGACGCGCTTCTGGAAGTCGCGGCCATTACGTTGAAAATGGATGAACAAGGCTGGCTAATGCCTGACAACACGCTGCACTTCCACGTTGAGCCTTTTGAAGGCGCGAACCTGCAACCTGAAGCGCTGGCCTTTAACGGTATCGATCCGACGAACCCGTTACGCGGTGCCGTTAGCGAGCACGATGCGCTGCATGCGATCTTCAAAATGGTGCGCAAGGGAATCAAAGATCAGGGCTGCAACCGGGCAATCATGGTCGCCCACAACGCCACCTTCGATCACAGTTTTATGATGGCCGCCGCCGAGCGCGCCTCGCTGAAACGCAACCCGTTTCACCCGTTCGTCACCTTCGATACCGCATCATTAAGCGGCCTGGCGCTCGGTCAGACGGTGTTGTCCAAAGCCTGCGCCGCTGCAGGGTTAAGCTTCGACGCCAGCCAGGCGCACTCGGCGCTGTATGATACAGAGCAAACCGCCCTGCTGTTTTGCGAAATCGTTAACCGCTGGAAGCGCCTTGGCGGCTGGCCGCTACCTGAACCCGACGCGTAAAAAAAAAAGCGACCAGAAGGTCGCTTTTTTATGGGCGATGTTTTTATTCCGCGGCCGGAGCTTCCCGGTGCTTATCAGCGGCTTCTTTAATCAGCGACTGCAATTCGCCGCGCTGATACATCTCAATGATGATATCGCAACCGCCGACCAGTTCACCTTCCACCCACAGTTGCGGGAAGGTCGGCCAGTTGGCGTATTTCGGCAGCTCAGCACGAATATCCGGATTCTGCAGGATATCAACATAGGCAAAACGTTCGCCGCAGGCAGAAAGCGCCTGCACAGCCTGGGCGGAAAAGCCACAGCTTGGCAGTTTCGGCGAACCTTTCATGTACAGCAGAATCGGGTTTTCAGCGATCTGGCGCTGGATTTTTTCAAGAGTAGTGCTCATTGTCATGCTTCCTTCAACTTCTACGGCAGATTCGGATAGTGTAACGGTTCAGACAAGTAACGGAAAATAACATTTTGTTCACCAGCCTGCATTTTATCGTCTGTAAGCGAAAGTTGCTTTAAAAAGATGGCCTAAGCCAACGTTTCGCACACTTCGCCAAAGCCCAGGCCCGGGCGCATTTTTTGCGCGCCTTAACGAAACGGAATTTCAGATGCAAAAAGAGTATTAACTTTTGTGCTTTTTATGGATTAGAATCGGGGGCATTAAAATAATATGCATGCATTATTGAATGCCTGCCCTAACAGGGGATTGCTCAGTGGCGCGGATAAAACACGCTTCAATCACGCTCTGTGCTTTGTTGTTCACCACACTCAGTTTCACGCCATTGGCTGGCGCCTCTGAACAGGCGCGGGCATCGGCCGTACAAAAATCGCATCTGGCAAAAAACGACGAGCGTAAGAAAAAAGCAACCACGCCAAAGATAGCAAAGAAAAACAGTCGCAGTACCGCAGGAACAAAAAAAACCTCAGCAAAAAAACGCGCTACCTCCCGCAGCAAAACCACTCAGCACGCAACAGGCCGCACGAAATCCAGCCTTGATCTAACCGCCGCCAGGACGCTTGAGTGTACGCCGCGCAAAGGCAAACGCCCGCACTGTGTTCGCAGCAAAAGCACGCAGCCTGCAACCCTTGCTGATGCGCATAAATCCCGCATCGCACGCGCGCAGAAAAACGCGATATCAAGGCTGATGAATCAGATTGGTAAACCGTATCGCTGGGGCGGGACGTCGCCAAGCACAGGTTTTGATTGCAGCGGCCTGGTCTATTATGCGTATAAAGATATCGTCAAATTCCGCATTCCGCGCACGGCCAATGAAATGTATCACCTGCGCGACGCGGCACCGGTCAACGTGGCCGAACTGGAAAGCGGCGATCTGGTGTTCTTCCGCACGCGTGGGCGAGGCAGTGCGGATCATGTCGGTGTGTATGTCGGCAACGGCAAGTTTATTCAGTCACCGCGCAGCGGCCAGGATATTCAGGTCACGTCGCTGAGTGAAGACTACTGGCAGCGCCACTATGTCGGAGCGCGCCGTGTTGTGACCCCCAAAAACATTCGTTGATCTTCCCTCACCTGCCGTGCCTCGGCAGGTAACTCTCTCTTTTGCCGGGCCTCCTGATTTGCTACTCTATCCTTACACTCATTAGGGTTTTTGAGTGCATAAAATAGAATAAGGAGAGAAGCAATGTCGTTTGAATTACCTGCATTACCATATGCAAAAGACGCCCTGGCGCCGCATATCTCAGCAGAAACGCTGGACTACCACTACGGAAAGCATCATCAGACTTACGTCAATAATCTCAACAACCTGATTAAAGACACACCGTTTGCCGACAAAACGCTCGAAGAGATCATTAAAAGCAGCGAGGGCGGTATATTTAATAATGCGGCCCAGGTCTGGAACCACACGTTTTACTGGCACTGCCTGGCTCCCAATGCGGGCGGCGAACCGACCGGCGATGTAGCGCAGGCGCTGAACAAAGCCTTTGGCAGCTTTGCGCAATTCAAAGCCCAGTTTACTGACGCGGCAGTGAAAAACTTCGGTTCCGGCTGGACGTGGCTGGTTAAAAATGCGGACGGTTCCCTGGCCATTGTTTCTACATCGAATGCGGGTACACCGCTGACGACCGGTGCGACCCCGCTGTTAACCGTTGATGTATGGGAACACGCTTACTACATTGATTATCGCAACGCCCGTCCGAACTATCTGGAGCACTTCTGGGCGCTGGTTAACTGGCAGTTTGTGGCGCAAAACCTCGCGGCATAACGCAATGCATCAGGAGGGTTACCCCTCCTGATTTTTACTCCATCGCCGCGCAGGCAGTTTTCGTCTGCGGACGCCCTGTGAACAGCACCAGCAGCAGTCCAAGGCTTGCGATAATCGCTCCCATCACCGACACCGCCGCATACCCCATGCCTGTGGAGATAACCGCACCACCGGCAGCAGCGCCAAGCGCATTGCCGAGGTTAAAGGCACCGATATTCACCGAGGATGAAAGACCCGGCGCTTCGTGCGCCACACGCATCACCCGCATCTGCAGTGGCGGTACGACGGCAAACGTCGCGGCTCCCCACACCACCATACTGATGGCGGCACCCACTTCGCTGCGCGCCAGCAACGGGATCGCCAGCATAATCGCTATCAGCAGCAGTAAAAAACCTTTCAGCGTGCCGCTAACCGAACGGTCGGCAAGCTTACCACCAAGATAGTTACCGATAGAGAAACCGACGCCAATCAGCACCAGCATTGCCGTCACGAACACCGGTGTTGCGTGAGTGATGGTTTGCAGCACGGGCGAAATATAGGTATAGAGGGTAAACATCGCTCCGGCGCCCAACACGGTGGTCAGCAGTGCGGATAATACCTGTGGTCGCATCAGCACCGACAGCTCTTTACGCACATCCGGGCGCTCGCCGGCACTGCCTTTGGGCAGCGAGAAAAACAGACTGAGCATCGCCACCACGCCAAGCCCCGCCGTGGCAAGGAACGACATGCGCCAGCCAATGGTTTCGCCCAGCCACGTCGCAGCGGGCACGCCGCCGATATTGGCGATGGTCAGCCCCATAAACATCGTGGCGACCGCACTTGCCTGCTTCTCTTTTGCCACAACGCTTGCGGCGACCACCGAACCAAGTCCGAAGAATGCGCCGTGGTTTAAGCTGGTAATTATCCGGGAGATCATCAGCGTGCTGTAATCCGGCGACAGTGCCGACAGGACATTACCCAGAGTAAAAATTGCCATCAAAAAGACCAGCGCATTACGCCGCGCACGGTGCGAAAGCAGCAGCGTCATCAATGGCGCACCCACCATCACGCCAATGGCGTATGCACTGATCAGCATCCCTGCCGCCGGAATTGAAACATCAACGCCACGGGCGATAACCGGCAGCAATCCCATCGGGGAAAACTCGGTGGTGCCGATGCCAAAAGCACCGATCGCCAGCGCAAGCAGGGGAAAATTAATTTTCATAAAGTGACTCCAGATAAGACTCATCGTCTCGCGATACTGTCGCAGAAGGCAAAAGTATGACAGAGGTCACAAAAAACAACAGCAGCAAAAAAACAAAAGAGTATTGCAGGGAGAGGAACAATCGGCAGGGAGGGCAAAAAGAACAAAGGGAGATGACTCTCCCTCTGGTAAATCAATGCAGTGCAGCGGTCAGGCCACCGGCAACGATCAGGCTCAGAACAATAACGGTGGTGATTAATGAATACTTCAGGTCGGTGCTCATCAATTTTTCTCCATTTTAATTACCCCACAAAAAGTGAGTTAACGCATTTTTGCACAATTAAAGCCAAAAATCTTGCTGGATTTCAGGGTTGCTCTCTATTAACGCTTCCCCTTTTGCTTAAGATCAGCCAAAATTCGACGCTAAATTTATTAGCGTACCGGCCATTGACTCCCCTCCTGACGTCCAGTGTCGTTTTCCCGGCGTACCGCACCCTTTTTTCCGGGTACAGGGAGAGTAAAGGCAAACGTTTACCTTAAGTACTTTCAGGAGCTTATGATATGGTCTGGAGTGACATCTGATGGCAACGATTAAAGACGTAGCGAAACGAGCAAACGTTTCCACTACAACCGTATCACATGTTATTAACAAGACGCGTTTCGTCGCCGAAGAGACGCGCAATGCAGTATGGGCAGCCATTAAAGAGCTGCACTATTCGCCAAGCGCCGTGGCGCGCAGTCTGAAGGTGAACCATACAAAATCTATCGGTTTACTGGCTACCAGCAGCGAGGCCGCCTACTTTGCCGAGATCATCGAAGCGGTGGAGAAGAAGTGTTTCCAGAAAGGCTACACCCTGATCCTCGGTAATGCCTGGAACAGCCTTGAGAAACAGCAGGCTTACCTGTCGATGATGGCGCAAAAGCGCGTCGACGGCTTGCTGGTGATGTGTTCCGAATACCCACAAGAGCTGCTGAGCATGCTGGAAGAGTATCGTCACATCCCGATGGTAGTGATGGACTGGGGCGAAGCCAAAGCCGATTTTACCGATTCGGTGATTGATAACGCCTTTGAAGGCGGCTATATGGCCGGGCGATACCTCGTGGAGCGCGGCCATCGTGAAATCGGCGTGATCCCGGGCGCGCTTGAGCGCAATACCGGCGCGGGCCGTCTGGCAGGTTTTATGAAAGCGATGGAAGAAGCCAGCATTACCGTCCCGGAAAACTGGATTGTGCAAGGCGACTTTGAGCCGGAGTCCGGTTACCGGGCGATGCAGCAGATCCTTGCGCAAACGCACCGCCCTACCGCCGTTTTCTGTGGCGGCGATATTATGGCGATGGGCGCGCTCTGCGCCGCCGATGAAATGGGGCTGCGGGTGCCGCAGGACATTTCTGTGATCGGGTATGATAATGTGCGCAACTCACGTTTCTTTACGCCCTCGCTGACAACCATTCATCAGCCGAAAGATTCTCTGGGCGAAACCGCGTTTACCATGTTGCTCGACAGGATTGTCAACAAACGCGAAGAGTCGCAGTCCATTGAAGTCCACCCGCGACTGATTGAACGCCGCTCTGTGGCCGATGGCCCGTTTCGCGACTATCGCCGCTAATATCCTGCGCGGGAGTGGTTATGGCTCCCGCAACCACTCCCGGTTCAGCGTTTCGCTATCTCCCAGGTAATCCAATAGCCAGTTCAGCGCGGGCGACGCCTCGTTTTGTTGCCATGTCAGGCAACAGGCGGCGTCAGGAAATGGATTTTCCAGCTCCAGCGCCACCCAGTCACCGCTGTCGAGCCACGGGCGGGCAAAATGCGCCGGAACCATACCAACACACAGCCCTGCCGACAGGCACGCTTCCGAAGAGCGCCAGTCGGGTACCACCACGCGCTTCTGGTTGTCCAGCAGCCACGTAATACGTTTAGGCAATGAGCGTGATGTATCTTCCTGAACCAGCGATGGCCAGTTGCGCAACGTCTCATCGCTGAGCGGGCCGCGCATCGCCGCTAATGGATGCCTGCGGGAGACAACACACTTCCAGCTTAATGTTCCCATGTCGCGAAAGGCATATCGCCCCCCGACCGGGATGGCCTGGGTTGCCCCGATAGCCAGTTCCACGCGCCCGTCGGCCAGCGCATCCCATACGCCGTTAAACACTTCCTGATAGACCTGTAATTCGACATCACTGAAGTGGCGGTAAAAATCGACGATCAGCTGCCGCGTGCGTTCCGGTTTAACGATGTTATCTACGGCTATCGCCAACTGCCCGCGCCAGCCGTTGGCAATTTGCTGGCACTGCTGGCGGGTGATCTGCATTTTTTTGATAACAGAACGCCCTTCTTTCAAAAACCATACCCCGGCAGGCGTCAGTTCCACATCCCGGTGACGCCGTTCGAACAGAGGCACGGCGAGCCACTCTTCCAGCTGACGCACGGTATAGCTGACGGCTGAAGGTACGCGGTGCAGCTCTTGTGCAGCCCCGCTAAAACTGCCATTGCGCGCCACCGCATCCACCACTTCAAGAGAATATTCGGACCACATAATCTGCCTGCAAAAAATTTGAAACCACTGCGCAAATATTAGCGTTTCACAAGCCGGAATGCACTCCCTACACTCGACACCCCTGAATACCTGTTTAAAGAAGAGATACTGTGATGCAACCTGGCAAAGGATTTTTGGTCTGGCTCGCGGGACTGAGCGTGCTCGGCTTTTTAGCCACCGATATGTACCTGCCCGCGTTTAGCGCGATACAGCAAGATTTGCACACCTCACCGGCTGTCGTCAGCGCCACACTCAGTCTGTTCCTCGCGGGCTTCGCCATCGCGCAGCTGATTTGGGGGCCGTTGTCTGACCGTTTGGGCCGCAAACCTGTTTTGCTGGCCGGGCTGGGGATTTTTGCGCTCGGTTGCCTGGGAACATTGTGGGTGCGCGATGCCACGCTGCTTTTGGTGCTGCGTTTTGTGCAGGCCGTGGGCGTTTGCGCCGCCACCGTCAGCTGGCAGGCGCTGGTGACCGACCATTATCCTGCGCAACGCGTAAACCGTATTTTCGCCACCATTATGCCGCTGGTCGGCTTAACGCCTGCGCTGGCTCCCTTATTAGGGGCCTGGATGCTGGCGCATTTTAGCTGGCAGGCTATTTTTGCCACGCTGCTGGCCATCACGGTGGTGCTGATGATCCCGACCCTGAGACTGAAACCGTCTGCAACGCATACTGAGCAGCCCCAGGAGAAGCTGACCTTTATGGATCTGCTGCGCACTCGCGCCTACTGCGGCAACGTGATGATTTATGCAGCCTGCTCGGCCAGTTTTTTCGCCTGGCTTACCGGTTCTCCATTTATCCTGCATGAGATGGGCTATGGCCCGTCGGTAATCGGACTGAGTTACGTTCCGCAAACTATCGCTTTTTTGATCGGCGGATATGGCTGCCGTGCCGCGCTGCAAAAATGGCAAGGGGAACGCATGCTGCCGTGGCTGCTGGGCGGTTTTGCCGTCAGTGTTATTGCAACCTGGGCCGTGGGCCTGCTGCCGGGCGTGTCGCTCACGGCATTACTGATACCGTTCTGCCTGATGGCGATGGCGAACGGTGCTATCTACCCGATTGTGGTTGCGCAGGCGTTGCGCCCCTTCCCGCAGGCAACCGGTCGCGCGGCGGCGCTGCAAAACACACTGCAACTCGGACTGTGTTTCATAGCAAGCTTGGTGGTTTCATGGCTTATTGTGACGCCACTGTTCACCACCACCAGCGTGATGATGGCGATGGTTCTGTTGGTCGCGCTGGGCTATCGCCTGCATCGCTATGAAGGAAAGGATAATAAACAGCAACAGATGGCCTCCGCATCCTCGCACGGGTAATTGCGCGGACGACTATATTGATGCAAATTAATTAGTTTGCTAAGCGTTTTCTGTTGAACCAACCGATATTGGAGCCTATACTAAATTCGGTTGTTAAATAAATACGATAAATATTATGCAGTAACGGACGCGGGAATGCGTCCGTTTGCCCATGGAAGGCCTTTCGGCAAGGGTCCCTCCCTTCCTCTGTTCTACGTCGGATATCATCCTCACGGCCTGAGCGTGAGATTTTCCACAAACCGCCAAAATAGCGTCTACGCTGTTTTAAGGTTCTGGTCACGGACAAGTGATGGAGAAAGTATGAGTTCATCATGTATAGAAGAAGTTAGCGTACGGGATGACAACTGGTTCCGTATAGCAAACGAGTTACTGAGCCGCGCAGGTATCCGCATCAACGGACCCGCAACTTCAGATATTCAGGTGAAAAATCCTGATTTTTTTAAACGCGTTTTACAGGAAGGCTCACTCGGCCTCGGTGAAAGCTATATGGATGGCTGGTGGGAGTGCGAACGCCTGGACATCTTTTTTAGCAAGGTTTTACGCGCCGGGCTGGAAAACCAGCTTCCACGCCATTTTAAAGACACACTCCGCATCGCCGCAGCAAGATTGTTTAATCTGCAAAGCAAAAAACGCGCCTGGATTGTCGGTAAAGAGCATTACGACTTAGGTAATGACTTGTTTACCCGCATGCTGGACCCGCAAATGCAATATTCTTGCGCTTACTGGAAAGACGCAACCACCCTGGAAGAGGCTCAGCTGGCCAAACTCAAGCTTTGTTGCGAAAAGTTACAGTTAACGGCTGGTATGCGCGTACTGGATATTGGCTGTGGCTGGGGCGGGCTTGCCGAGTTTATGGCTAAAAATTACGCAGTCAGCGTGGTCGGCGTGACGATTTCTGCTGAGCAGCAAAAAATGGCGCGGGCGCGCTGCGAAGGGCTGGATGTGGATATCCGCCTGCAGGACTACCGCGATTTGAACGAGCAGTTTGACCGCATCGTTTCCGTGGGCATGTTTGAGCACGTCGGGCCGAAAAACTATGCTGAGTATTTCACCGTCGTTGACCGAAACCTCAAGCCGGACGGCCTCTTTTTGCTGCATACTATTGGCTCGAAAAGAACCGATCTTAACGTCGATCCGTGGATCAACCGTTATATTTTCCCTAACGGCTGTTTGCCTTCCGTACGCCATATCGCGCAAGCCAGCGAAACGCATTTTGTGATGGAAGACTGGCATAATTTCGGCGCTGATTACGACCGTACGCTGATGGCATGGTATGAGCGTTTTCTTGCCGCATGGCCGCAGATTGCCGACAACTATTCGGAACGTTTTAAACGTATGTTTAGTTACTATCTGAATGCATGTGCAGGCGCTTTCCGCGCTCGCGATATTCAGCTTTGGCAGGTGCTGTTTAGTCGCGGCGCAGAGGGCGGGTTGCGCGTCGCGCGTTAAGATTCGCCTGTAAAAAAAGGCCGCTTGCTGATGCTGCGGCCTTTTTTAGTGTCAGGCGGTTAGCGAATTACTCTTCGCTGCTGATGATGGCGACGTCTTTCGCTGCCAGCACACGTTCAACCGTATCGACCACAGCCTGGGTTTGCGGATCGATTTCGATATTCACGCGTTGCCCCAGCTTTTTCGCGCCAAGCGTGGTGCGCTGCAATGTTTCCGGGATCAGATGCACGCAGAAGCGGCTGCTGGTCACCTCGCCTACCGTCAGGCTGATACCATCGATACCAATAAATCCTTTATAAAGGATGTATTTCATCAATGCAGGGTCCTGCAACTTAAACCAAATCTGGCGGTTATTTTCAGAGGTCAGAATTTTCACAATCTCGGCAGTGGTCATAATGTGACCCGACATTAAATGCCCGCCGATTTCATCACTGAATTTTGCCGCGCGTTCCACATTTACCGTATCACCAACCTGCAATTCGCCAAGATTGGTAATACGCAGCGTCTCTTTCATCAGATCGAAACTGATAAGGTTGCCGTTGATGGCGGTTACCGTCAGGCAGCAGCCGTTATTGGCAATGGAAGCCCCGGTTTCAATACCATCAAGCATATGTTCGGGGAGCGCCACAACATGAGTACGGAAATTGGGTTTATCATCAATCGACACCACTTTTGCCGTGCCCTGCACAATACCAGTAAACATACTTCCTACTCCTGTTCCCATTCATACGGCGTTGCCGTTTTCTTCACGCACAATAACAGTTGAAAATAGCCCTTGCCAGTTTCATTCACCAGGCGGCACAGATTCCTGCCGCGTCGATGGTTTGTTGAACTTTCTCAGAGGTGCAAAAAGCCAGCTAATACTAATGCTTAACATGGCAAAAGCGTGCCTTAACAGGTAGTATTTGAACAGGTGTCGCCTACATCGCAGGGCGGCCAGGTTTGGCACATGGAAAAGCTCCTTTCTCAATAATCGTTCCATTCTTGCTTATAACAACAATATAAAGGTGTTCTCGTGCAGAAGTATGTAACAGAAGCGCGTCAGTTGCTGGCACTCGCCCTGCCGGTAATTTTTGCGCAAGTCGCCCAGACGTCGATGGGCTTCGTCGATACCGTTATGGCCGGGGGCTACAGCGCCACGGACATGGCAGCCGTCGCAATTGGAACATCTATCTGGCTTCCCGCTATTTTATTCGGTCATGGCTTGCTGCTGGCGCTGACGCCAGTCATTGCTCAACTCAATGGTTCCGGGCGGCGCGAACGTATTGCGCATCAGGTAGGCCAGGGCTTCTGGCTGGCCGCGCTGGTCTCTGCAGCAATCATGCTGGTGCTGTGGAATGCCGGTCATATCATTCGTTCCATGCATAATATCGATCCACTGATGGCTGAAAAAGCCGTCGGCTTTTTACGTGCCCTCATGTGGGGCGTGCCGGGCTATCTTTTCTTTCAGGTGATGCGTAATCAGTGCGAAGGCCTTGCCCGTACCAAACCGGGCATGGTGGTGGGTTTTCTTGGTCTGCTGGTTAATATTCCGGTGAATTATGCCTTTATCTATGGCCGTTTTGGCATGCCTGAGCTGGGCGGCGTCGGCTGCGGTGTGGCAACCGCATCCGTGTACTGGGTGATGTTTTTCTGCATGCGCTCCTATGTTAAACGCGCCGGTTCGATGCGGGATATTCAGCAGAATCAGCACTTTCCCAGGCCAGACATCGAGGTGTTAAAACGCCTTACCCAACTGGGATTGCCTATTGCGCTGGCGCTGTTTTTTGAAGTCACGTTGTTCGCGGTGGTTGCCTTACTTGTCTCTCCGCTGGGCATTGTCGATGTGGCCGGGCATCAGATAGCGCTTAATTTCAGCTCGCTAATGTTCGTCTTACCCATGTCCCTTGCCGCCGCAGTCACGATCCGCGTGGGGTTTTGCCTGGGTCAGGGTTCGACAATCGATGCGCAAATCGCCGCACGCACCGGTATCATCGTCGGCGTGTGTATGGCAACGGTAACCGCAGTGTTTACCGTTATGCTGCGCGAGCAAATCGCCCTGCTCTACAATGATAATATCCAGGTTATTACCCTGGCTTCACATCTGATGTTACTGGCAGCCATCTACCAAATTTCCGATTCGATTCAGGTTATTGGCAGTGGCGTGCTACGCGGTTATAAAGACACCCGTTCGATCTTTTTTATCACCTTTACCGCCTACTGGGTGCTCGGGTTACCGTCCGGTTACATCCTGGCACTGACTGACTGGGTGGTGGAACCGATGGGGCCTGCCGGGTTCTGGTTTGGTTTTATTATTGGCCTGACCTGTGCGGCTATTTTGATGATGCTGCGTATGCGCTTTATACAGCGCCAGCCTTCGTCCTGGATCCTGCAGCGCGCAGCGCGCTAAGACAAGGGTAGCCGCGACAAAGCGGCTACTCTCTCCTGGTTGGTTAACACAATCTCCCCTTGGCCTGCTCTTACCACTTTCAGAATCTATGTTAAAACCGCGGCCGCTCACGTCGCGACGTGACCTGCAGAACATTCCATTATCAGAGCATCATGATTTGATTGTTTTTTGTACGAATTTCATCTGAGCATAACGGTAGTTTTGTCTGGCATAAACCTTAAAAAGGAATTTTCTATGCCAAAAGCACTCTCTCTTGAGCATAAATTTTTACCGTCAGACGCTTCTTCCCATCCTACCAACACCACCTATTTTTCCCCCCTGATAACAGAACTCGAATCCGTCAACGCGACAGCAGGTGTACGCTCCCGCCTGCTATGGATGCCCGGGCGCGCCTGCCAGTGGCTGGCGAACTGCCTGCGAGATAAAGCCCCCTCCCAGGAGAAACTGGAGTGGATTACAAAAGCACGCCAAAGCCGCAGCCTCGAAGCGGAACAGACCGCCTTTTTGCAGCAACAGGCGCAGGAAAATCACGCCAGGTCAGTATGTTCCGCGACAGGCATTGCGCTTGGCATTATCTCAGCCGCCGCCGTCACAGCCCTGGGCACAGCGCTGTTAATTCGCCGGGGAGACGGAAAACCCGGCCATGCGATGAGCGCGCAAGACTCACCAGACACAGCATTTGCGCAAACGGCTGCGCTGGTCGCTCCCGCCCAGGTGATGCAGCCATCTTCAGAACTGATTCCTGTGCTGAATGCCACGCGTAACGACGTAATTGCGCGCTTTCCGGGCATCAGGCCAGAAGCGGTTACGCAACTCATGCTCACGCCGCTGATTGCGATGCTCGGTGGCAGCATGCAAGGCCTGCCTGCGGATATTGCCAGGCAGAAATTATCCGTGCTGGTGAATGTGCTACTGTCAACGCTAACCACGCCGGAAAGCCTGTTATTGTATCGCCCGGATAAAAAGCCTGAAGCCAACATTGAGATCCTGAAGCGTTTTATCGCCTGGCAGGGTTATCCCTATGCGATTATCGGTTCGCAGGGTTTTCTTTTGCGTACGATGCCCGACGGTACGCCTTATGTTGTTGATAACGAAGGACGCTGCCGATTTATTCGCTTTAATCAGAAAGAGATGTGTTGGGAGTTTGTCCGTGAAACAGATAATCAGGGTTATTCAGAGCATAACCGGAAATGGGCGGCAAAGCGCAGCAGGTCGCTGACGGCACTGCCTGCGGGTGCGCGGATGATATTCGACAATACCGAGGATCTTATCACTATTATTTCACCGGGGATGCCGGATACCCCGGGACTCTTTATCGGCGGCCAATTTATACCTGTTATGGCAGAGGAGTATACCGGCAACGCAACGAAAAGCCCGAAACCGCTGGCGTATTCCGCATGCCATCCTGACGTGCGTCACCGGGTTATCATTCAAAGCAACTATGGGTGGTCTTTTGAGCGCCCAACAACAAGAATGGATGAGTCGCTAAAAAATCTGCTTGAAAACCGCGATCGCTGCAACAAAATAGCCCCTCGTGTTCCTGTCAGTAAAATACAAGCCGATAGCGGACTCAACAATGATAATCAGGGCAGAAAATTTCTGAAAAAGGGCGATGCATATTTCAATGTTGACTCGCTCTATGATCCTGAAACCCAAAAAGACTATCTTACATTAACTGATTACCCGGGTTCGCATATCGAATACAAGAAAGGCGTGATATTGCTCAGGCGTGCGGAAGATATGCTCTCTCCTCTTGAAAACATAAAAGTAAAAGCACAGCTTAGCTCAACCGCACCATTTATTATTGAACGCGCAGCGATCCACTACCTGCAATTAAATGGTTTCACCAGCTCAGCAAAAGCCATCAACGCGCTTCCTTTCCCCGGCCTGAGCAGAGGCCACGATCACAGCCTGATATTTAGCGTCAATGATGATAATTACGTGGTTCGCGAATATTCAGATAAGTTAATTCGGATAAAAAACGTTAATACGCCCTATCAGCACCAAAGCGATATTCTGTTATGGGCTGCAGGTGATACATTAGTACGTGTCAGATATGGTAATACTTCTCTTTTTTATACTAACCTTCCTTTTCAGTATCCCTCCGGGCAAGGGAAACTGCCTGTCGTTATAGAACTGGAAGTGAATCAAAAACTGCAGGATAATATCGCTAATAACTCAATCGCAGTAACACCTGACAAAGTCAATCTCATCGAAAAAAAGCGGTTTGCATTGCCAATATTGTGGTCTGATTCACGCAGCAGTTATGATTATTTTTATTATAATGGAAGATATTTTCCAGCAACGCTTATTGATGCCAAAGAGAGTGCGAACCCGGCAGGTATAGATTGCTTCACTGTGTATGCAAAAAGCAATTTTTACAGCAGGAACAGCGAGATAACAACACTTATTATTGACAAGAAAAAAGATCGCATTGAAATAAAATCGCTGCAAGGATACCTCGCTGAAAACATAAATATCAGTAAAGATGTGGCACAGCTATATATTAAAAAATTCCCATGGCGGCATAATAAAAACATTGCAATCGCTGAGCGAGCGGGAAGTATTAGCGGCGCACTGGAAAACTATTATGTCGCCCCTGCACCAACCACCAGAGTAAAAAAAACACAGTCTCCGGATGCCATCCTTGCTGCCAAAGCATTATATCCTCATCGCATCAATTCAGCACAATTAACTTTACACAAGCTATCTGACAATAAATTTTCGCGTTCGGACAACGAAAAGGCAATACAAGATACCGTACAAAACTCAGTTCGTTACCTTAAAGAGAAAATATTAACTTCTTTAGTACAAAATCTTTATTATGACTCCCCTTCATGGAAGGTAGTGAAATCATATCTCGATGAAGCCACAGGGATTCCGGGGGATGAGTTTCAGTCTGAGTTTGCCGTTTCATTACGTAAACGGCTGTGCAGAATTTATAATCAACTAAAAGAAAATGATATTTATCTGGTCGGCGGAAAAAATGTAGAATTAGTCAGGATGGAAAAAATACGCGGACCACTGGCGTATGTTTCGCCAGAGGACGGAAATACATATATCAACACACATAAAATAGACGCTAATGACAAAGCACAAATCAAACTGACCGCAGATCTTATTCAAAAAACAGCCAACACCACCGGGCTCGCCTATAATATTTTTAATACCCGCCAAAATAACGGTATGTATTTTCCAGTGAAGGATGCGCAGGCGTTAATGACGAGAAAATTAGCGCAGAGAAAAATATCACCGGAGCAGTTAAAAAATTTGCAGGCGGTAAGCAAGCGATATATGAAAAATAGCCCGGCATACAGCACGCTGGCAAGACAGTCGCTGACTCCGGATATAGCCGCCTATCTCACCCGGTTTGATCCCGCTTATCGGGCGCATCTGATGCTAAATTCAGATAACTTGCTGACCCAGCTTTCACTGGATACCTGGTACCTGTTGGCCTCGGCACGTAATAATGCAACAACAGATAGCTGGATTAACACTTATGCCTCGCTTCGTAGCATGCAGGCAAAGCATTCTAAATCCGACGAATTGAGCTCACCGTTGCATATCCATATTCCTCACCATCACGGCATCAAAACTGAACGGCGCAGACCTGAGAATAACCCTAAGCCAGGAGAGGAAAATAAACCAGAAAGTACCCGGAAAAAACCAGAAAGTGAACAGGGAGAAAATTCACAGCCGGAATCTGTTGAGAGTCGGGAAACGGAATATGAAGATTTGACTGATTCTGAGACAAGTCTTGAAACCGAATACGAAGAGCTGACGGATACCGATTCCGCAGAGAGCCAGGAAACAGAATATGAAGAATTAACCGACAGCGAATCCGTGCAGAGTCGGGAAACCGAATATGATGAGTTGACCGATACGGATGTAAGCTCAGAAACCGGGCGTGCAGATACGCCAGGCAGCGGATCGCTAAGCCGCTCAGATACACTCAGTTTGTCGATTCCCTCGCCCATCGTCGCACCGCTTCACCCTCTCGCTCCGCCGCCCATACCCAATACCCTTCCGGCCGAAATTGCTGGCGGACTAACGCTGGGCGCAGTGGGAATATACCTCGGAGCAGCAGCCCCCGAGGCCCCCGCCATAAATATCAGCCCTCCCCGCGGCAATGAGACCGTTACGACAAGCAGTCCAGCAAAGAGCGACGAGCCAATAACAGAGGTTATACCTCACGAAATACACCGAAAATTTTTCCGGCGACCGCAGGAGCAGACAAAAAATAGCGGACGCCCATACTTTCCCGACTCGCACGATGACGTTTTTCTTCCTGAGGAAAGAGTTGGCTCAGGAAGAGGGAAAGAGGGGAAGGTCCTTGTCCCTGGGCACGGTGAAGTGACATCTATCGTGATACCAGAACTGGAATGTCTGGGGGATAAAGATGTCTCATTTACTAAGGTTTTACGGTGGGCAGGGCAAACGCTTCAGTTCCCCGTGTCAAAAAATGCCGAAGCCTGGCAGGAAATTTACCATATTGATTACCTGGGCGGGGACTGTCCCACTCCGGAAGATGCCGAGTGGTTACAAACCATAACAGTCCCTATAGATGTGGCGATTAACACAGCATTATCATTCGCCAAACCCTTTGCACCAGTCACCGTTTTACAAAACCTGGTTGGCCCCTGGCTGGAATTTACCGCCGACGTCGCAGATGGTAAAAATCTGAAGGAAATAGGCGGAGAACAGCTTACAAACTTATTTTTGCAGACACTAGGTTATATGCGCGTTGATCTCGCCACGTTTAAAGGTCCTAAAACCCCCGCTTACTTATTGAAAAAAACATTTAGCTCGAAAGCCAATCCTTTTTATACAATATTCAAAAATATAAACGCTGGCAGAAGGTACATTAACATCAAAGGCAGAGAGTATCCATTTAAAACTACTTATGATGAAGTTCCAATATTTCACGATGACACAGGCAAAACAAATTTTATTAACTTCAACCCTCACAATGAAAAATGGGAGCTTATTAACCCGGACGGTATAAAAATAAAAAATGAAGCAAAAAAATATCAAGACATTCATAAAATTCGGCTTTCTGACATGGTTAAGAACAGAGATATAACAATGGATAATAATGGTATTTACACCATTCAGCTTGCTAACAATGAACAAATGACAGGTGTTTACACTGGCATGGATTTCATTCCAGCCACAGAATATAAAATTGGTAAAGATATTGTAGCCTATACGATAAATAATGATCGAACCGGTGGCATTGGGCGGTTACTTGTACAGGGGACATATGGCTGGAAATTTGAAAGAAAATCAGTTGAAATCGATGAACAACTCCAAATACTTCTCGACAGTAAATATGCTGGCAATGAGGCCGATCAGATAAAGTTCGGTCCGATACAGGATGAGGGATTAAGTTATGATGCTTATCATAATGCCTACATTAAATATAATCACGCTTATTACAATGTTGATACGAAAAACCCGAACACCGCGTCCGGGGAAGTGACCCTCCCCGAATATGAAGACGCTGTTATAAAATTTGAAAATAATCGATTTACGCTGGTCAGACATGAAGATACTTTGTTTGCATCAAAAATGTTATCGATTGCCGATAAAGAAAAGCCTTTTTATATGGAGAAAGGCGGCTGGGAATTTCTTGATACCTACGGTAAAGAAGTCAGTCACTCGTTACCCGATCATGTTGGTCCAGGGCTTTATAGCGATCTGGCGAGGAAAAATACCGTTTTTGCCCTTAATGGGCATTATTTTACTGTCAGCAGATACTCCACTGATGAAATGAACATCATGACCTATGGCGGGAAGTCGACGATAGATTACTGGTACGATAATGATACATGGCTCAGAATACGTTCTGAGCCGGAGGAGCCTGCTTTCGATTTTGAGGAACTCGCGTTTTGCCGCCGTGCCAGAGCACCAGGTAGAGGGGCATGCTCAGGCATTATTATGGAGGCAGGTCTAAGAAGGCACCTTGAACGGCAGTTAGAGGAAGAAATGAGCAGCGATCGTGTTCCTCCGGCCGCAAAATTACACGCGGTAAGGTATGACGACATCCCCTATTTATATCAGGACCTGGAAACGAATCAGTTTTATTTCAACCATGATAATGAGTATTTCAATGCTGAGATTATTGAAGCAAGCAATAAGATGGAAAACCCGACAGGTTTCCCTTGTCTAAAACTGACAGGGCGAAGCGACTTTAATAACATGGAGAAAAAAATTGCCACTATTGTTATAACGCGGATTGATGGCAGAATAAAAATTGTTGATCTGCCGACATTTATTGCTGAAAAGCTAAATATTAGTAAAGAGGAAGCGAGTCTTTATCTAAAGAAACGACCTTTCAGGAAGCTCTCTTATATCAATGACCTTGAACAGTTAAGTACGGATTTGGCGCAGTCAGATGAATTATATGTTTCGCAACCTCCCCCTGTAAGTGAAGCCGCCAGTAGAAAATTCAACAGCGCCACTTTAAGGCGCGCCGCAGCACAAGCCTTGTTCCCGGAGCATATCATCCGTGACCAGAAATACAGGATCGCAATTTATGACAGTAAAGAATTAACATCGCGCCACTCAGACTATATTAGAGAGGGTATAGAGTCTGCCAACCGAAAAATTGATTATCTGAAAGAAGTTATGTTACCACGGGTTATAGATTCGCTTAATCCGGAAAGTCATGATCATCCCATTGTTGAAGATTATCTGATTCAAGCACTGAAAAAAGACTCACCTAATTTTTTAGCTGATATTGAAAATTCAGTCTCCTCACGTCTAAAGATGGTACAGGAGGATTTAAACAGACGTAGTTTTAAACTATTATCTGTCTTTGATCTCACCGACAGTACAAATCCGAGGTATGTAAGGGCTCTGGGCAATTTAATTTATATCCATCCTGATGAGCCTCATCATATGTATATTAATCTGGATTTAACAGATGTAGGTAATAACGCAAATGAAGTCGCGCTCAAGGAACTCACGGGCGCCATTCTTGCGGAGTCGCTGCGTTCGACAAAAGCTGCTACGATTGCCTGGGAGCTACCAAGAGACGAGGGGATTTTTATCAATATCAATGACGCATGGACCTTTTTAAAAGATAAAATTCGACTGGCTCGAAGAAATGAAGCTCTCAGCCATCGTTTACATGAAACCATTGCGGAATATGTACGCAAATCTCCTTTATATCAACATTATCAGGACAAACTTGCGGACATCTCAGTAGACTCGCGAACATTTGATTATTTAGTCGATACCGATCCTGGGATCAGAGCGCAAATCATGCTTAACTCGGAAGAGTTTATGACGTTAATCACCCAGGACCTGCATTATCTAACCTCCATCAGCGACCATGATTCGTCAATCCTTCATCCCTGGGTCAGAAGATACGGACAGCGGCGCGGCGTGATGAGCGCCCAGGAAGATAAAGCGGAAATGACAGATTTTATCATCTCTCCGGATGATGAAACCCCGTCTCTCCACACAAAACGGGTCACGGCTTCGCTTTTACAGGACATTCCTGGTTACAGGAATATATTCAAAACTCCGGATGACAGAATCTTATTAAGAAAAGGGCATGCTTTTTACTCAGCAGAATTCCTTGGCAAAACTGATAAATTAATAGTGTTAGGTGAGCCGGAAAACATCCAGCAAGTCTACTATTACGATCCACGCTCGGGAAACATTAAACCTATTCGTGAACCTTATTCACGAATCAATATATTGAAATACTGCAGGGAAGCCGATCTGTATGAAAGTATATCACCGGGGTTTGATTTTTCGGAAGTGTTACGGTTTGATGAAAGCCTTGGCAAATTAGTACCGACCGGGGCCACCCACCTGGCTCGTCTGCCAGGTAAGGTCGTGCGTATTGAGTACCCCTCATTTAATTTATACCACCCGCAAGGCGCTTCGCATGATATCTTTATTTTAGGACATGGACAAAACTTAGCGGGAAAAAGTAAACTCCCCGACAATATTTATGTCACCTGGTATACAGCAAAAGGCCAGGCTTTATTCCCTTACAAAGGAAACGCAGATGATTTCCTGAGCGGAAAGCTTTTTCCGGCAGAAGCGTACGCGCCGGGTGAGGAGGTAGATGATTATGCCATCACGGCTTTTGAGGACGCCAAAATCAATCATTACCACATGGCTAAGCAGTATAACAAAAACATAGTGCAGCTATTTCCATCCTCTACACACTCATCGGACTTAATTGAATCAATAGCCAAATTGTACCCTGAAGGCGAGGTGGATCTTCATTATTATACCTGTCGCACACCTGACAAAAACCCGATATCCCCCTCTGATCCGGTGGTTGCCGATCCCCAAATAAGCGACACGCAGAGAAAATTTTGCACCAGGCAACCCACTGCTCGCTGGACATTTGATCAGCAAGTAGAAGCCTATCCGCTCAAAGCCGACCAAAAGTTGAGAAATTTTTTACCACTCGGTGAAGTGACGTCCTACTTCCATTTTGATACCGTTGAAAAGTTAATTCGCCAGTCGATTGAACACTATTATTACCACCAACCTTACGATATTTTTTATGGTCTTGAGGCTGGCCCACAAGCCAGTATGCATGCACCTGGTTATATTAACAAACCCCGCGCACAGTTAATCACTAATATATGGAAAGCGAAAACCAGCATCAATAAAGCCTTATCAAAAATTAATAATAAGACTTATAACACACGAATCCGTGATTATCTATCGTATGCTTTTGATACAACTAATGATGAAGTGTTAAAGGAAGTCACTGAACGCCTGAGGCTAATGATTAGACGTGTTCATGATTTCCTTGATGAATCTGGCGATATGGATTACTCGAACTTTGCAATTGTTTCTACCCGCCAAACAGCCGATGAACATATCCCCGGCATCTGGCACAGCACTATTGATAATAAGCACTATCGCTCAACGCTCCCGTCAGCATTCGTTATGCCCGGTGATGCGTACAGGCGGGTTTTCATACTTAATGACAGTTATTTTCCACTCACTTCAAAGGAGGCTGGCGTTGATTATAAAGATATGAATCAGGAACATATGATACTCCATGAAACGTCGCATATCGTAGGCGAAACACTGGACATTCAATATGTTAAATTAGTACCGGAAGATTTTGCCAATAAAGAATTTAATATTGTTGATGCTCAACGCGGACTCAAGTATATAAATCGGCTCCTGACCAGGGAGGATATTAGAACTAACGCATTGTGGAGAGAATTTTTGCCGATAATGAAAAAATATTATAAATTTGAAAAAACGCCTGATGACTTTACCATCAGAAAAATGTTCCATGATGATCCCATGTTGAAGGCAAACCTAATTACAAGCAATGCTGATAGTTTTGCCATTTTTGTAAAACACCTCGCCAATCTTGAAATTTCTGACAGAAGGAAAAGAGAAAACAGTGATCCAATCAGCGAAGCGGATTACAAACATCTGGCGCTCTTTTTCTCCTTAGTACAGGGCCATAATATCCATAATATAGAGTAGCCACCTTTCCTATCCAGGGCGATGAAGTCTCGCCCTGGATAGGTGTTTGCATAATGTTTAGAATTAATTTTATCGTTATATAAGGCATTTATTGTGCTCAAAATAAATCCAGCCTAATAAATCCTTTGCCTGTTATTTTTCCAGGATCTTGTTGACAGCACTTAACCTTTTTGTTTGCGTCTCTCTGCAGCGGGCGATTATTCTCTGCCTATTATTCCTTGTGGTATAAATTCTGTTGATAAAGCATCTGACACATATTTCCTCCAACTGCATCTCACTTTCAGAATCTATATATATGCCTGTGTTGCTTCCCACCGCAACAGGTCCCTGCAGAAAACGATCGGTTTCACCTCTCTCACCCGATTGTTTTTTATATGATGATCGCTTACGCATGGCGGTATTTTTGTCTGGCGTAAACCATAAAAAGGAATTTTCCATGCCAGAAGCTCTCATCCCCGGATATAAATTTTTATCGTCTGACGTTTCCTCTCAACCCGCAAACAATCATTACTCCTCCCCGGTGTTAGCTGGACTTGAATCCGTGAGCGCCACACCGGGTCTGCGCAGCCGTCTCCTGTGGATGCCGAAGCGTGCCTGTCAGTGGCTAAGCCATCGTCTCACCCGGGAGCCTCCTTCAGCGAAAATAGAGCGTCGCGACCTCGAAGCAGAGCAGACCGCTTTTTTGGCGCAACAAACACAGGAGGCCGCCCCAACCGGGTGCTCTGCTATCGGCATTGCACTTGGCGTCATCTCCGTTGCCGCTTGCGGCACATTAGGCGCAGCACTGTATAGCCGCTGGAGTTGTGAGAATGAAAACAGCGCGCTCAGCCCTAATCCGGATGCGACGGGAGTGCGGGAGTCAATACTTCCCGAGGCGGCCGCACTTGCAGGTTTCAGTCACGCCGGACTTTCGCCATCCGCCCTGTCACCGGTATTAAATGACGCGCGTGACGGCATCGTGACACGCTTTCCGGGAATCAGGCAGGAGGCGGTGGCAAACCTTATGATCGCACCGCTTTTGACGATGCTGAGTGAAAGCATGCATGGCCAGCCTCTGGATATCACACAGCAACAACAGCTATCTCACCTGATGACTATGTTGCTCTCCACACTAACGACGCCAGAAACCCTGCTGCTGTACCGTCAGGAAAAGGCGCTTGTAGACGGTATCGACATCCTGCGTCGTTTTATCGCCCATGCTGGTTACCTGTATGTTCGCCTCGGTTCACAGGATTTTCTGCTGCGGACGATGCCTGATGGCACACCCTATATTGTCGATAACCAGGGGCGATGCCGCTTTATACGTTATAACCAGATAAAAATGGGCTGGGAATATGTCCGCGAGGCGGATAATGTGGGTTATTCAGAACATAATCAGAAATGGTCAGAAAAAACGGGCAGGTCGCTGGGAAAATTACCTTCCGGATCACGAGTAATATTTGATAATACCAGAGAAGTGGTCAATATTACCGCGCCGGGGAAACCTGATAGCCGGGGACTCTTTGTCAGCGGTCATTTTATACCCATCGGCGCAGCAGGCTATACCGGTAAAGTGATAAAGACCGTCACCCCTCAGATATATTCCGTATGCCATCCTGCCGTACGTTACCGGACACTTCTGTATAGTGATTATGGCTGGAATTTTGAGCGTGCGACGGCAAAAATGGATACCCCCCTTAGACGCCTTCTGGAGACTAATGAACGTTGCATTAAAATAGCACCGAGGTTCCCCGTCGATAAAATAAGTGAAACTGACGGGCTGGTCACAGATGAGCAGGGGGTGAAATTCCTGAAAAAAGGGGATATGTACTTCAATGTAGAATATATTTATGATCCGCAGACGCAGAAAAATTATCTGACATTAACCGATTATCCTGGTTCCTTCGTTGAGTATAAAATGGGTGCAATGTTACTGAAGCATGCCGAGGATATAATTTCTCCGCTCGAAAACGTAAAAGTAAAGGCCCAGCTTTCTTCTGTTGCACCTTTTATTATCGAGCGTGATACGGTACGTTATCTGCATTTGTATGGCTTTACCAGCTCCGCTAAGCCCGTTAATCCACTCCCCTTTCCGGGTTTAAGCCGAGGGCACGATCACAGCCTGATATTTAGTGTTAATGAGAATAATTATGACGTTCGTGAATACTCAGACAAACTCATTCGCATCAAACACGTCGACACTCCCTTCCTGCGCCAGAATGATATTCTGTTATGGGCAGCAGGTGATACAGTATTGCGCGTCAGGCAGAGTAATGCATCCATAACTTATACTCCCCTTCCCTTTCATTATCCCACCGGTTCAGGAAATCTGCCGGTCGTGACGGAAACACAATTACACCAACAATTGCAGGTAAAAATCACTAATAACGACGCTTTCACTCTTCCTGATAAGGCAGAACTTATCGAGAAAAAACGCTTCGCATTACCTGTGCTGTGGTTTGATTCGCGCAGTAAAAATGATTATTTTTATTATAATTACAGGTATTTTCAAGCTGTGATAATCGATGCAAAAGACCGCGCTAATCCGGCCGGGGTCGATTGTCTGGCTGTATATGATAAAGGTGATTTTTTTGCTAAAAACAGATATATCGATACACTTGTTATCGATAAAAATAACCATCGTATTGAAATTAAATCGCTTAAAAGCTACCTGGCAGAAAATACACACGTCAGCAAAGATGTGGCTGCATTATATATAGAGAAATTCCCCTGGCGGCATCTCAAAAGCATCGAGCAAGCAGATGAAGCAACACGGATTACCGGAGCGCTGGAAAATCATTATATCGCCCCCATACCCGCTGCCAGAGTGAGTAAGCCTCGCGCCCCGGATGCCCAGCTTGCTGCCAGAGCGCTCTATCCTCACCGTATTGATGGCTCACAATTAACTTTATATAAAATTTCTAATAATAATATTGTACGCTCACCCGATGAAAAGGCGTTGCAGCACACTATACAGGGTACAATTGGCTACCTGAAAGAGAAGATATTAACATCGCTGGTGCAAAATCTTTATTTTGACGCCCCCGCCTGGGGAACAGTGAAAACTTACCTTGATGAAGCCACAGGTCTTTCAGGTAATGAGTTCCAGTCAGAATTTGCGGTTTCCCTGCGTAAACGGTTGTACAGAATATATAAACGATTGCAGGAAGATAATATCTATCTTGTGGGCGGCAATCATGTGCAACTGAGCGAAGCGGAAAAGTTGCGTGGTCCGGTCGCTTTTATTTCTCCGGATGACGGAAATACGTATATCAGCACGCATAAAATTAATCCTGATGACAAAGCGCAACTGAAACTGACTTCTTCGCTTATTGAGAAAACCGCTAACGCCACCGGCCTGGCTAGTCCAATTATTAATACCAGGCTGAATAACGGCATATATCTGCCGATCAAAGATGCGCAGGTGTTAATGGCGGGAAACCTGGCGCAAAGAAAGCTCTCCCGGGAGCAGCTAAAAAACTTACAGGCCGTCAGCAAGCGGTATCTGAAACACAGCCCGGCGTACAAGCGGGTCGCGGCTCAGGTGCTGACACCCGAAATTGCGGCCTTCCTGACCCGGTTTGACCCGGCCTTCCGCGCACATCTGATGCTTAATTCAGACAGTCTACTGACCCAGCTTTCGCTCGATATCTGGTACCTGCTGGCCCGGGCGCGCAATATCTCCGGTGATGCGTGGGTTGACGCCTATGCCTCACAACACGCCGCCGGGAAAGCGACCCGTTCAAAACCGAAACACTCTGACCTGTTGCATCTGCATTTTCCTCATCGCGACCGGGGGAAATTAAACCGACGTGAGCCTGAAAATACTCCTGGCGCAGATAAAGAAAAACAACCTGCAGAATCGCCTGAAAGCAACAAATATTCCCCACGCAGACACTCAGGTGGCTCAGAGGAAAACTCCGGGAGAGATTCGGTTTCTGACCGCGAAACCGAATATGAAGATTTGACCGACTCAGGTTCAGAAACAAGTCTTGAAACAGAATATGAAGAATTAACCGATACCGATTCCGCACAAAGTCAGGAAACCGAGTATGAAGATTTGACCGATTCAGAATCTGTGCACAGCCGGGAAACTGAATATGAAGACTTATCCAGTTCTGCTGAAAACACAGAAACCGGACGCGAAGGAGGTTCTGACACTCATTCAGGCTCAATAAGTCGTTCGGATACATTAAGTCTGGACATATCACCGGTTCTCCTCACGCCAGTCCTGCCTCCTCCAGCTGTTCCACCGCTCCACCCTGTTATACCGCCTTCCATTCCAAACTCCCTCCCAGCTCAAATTGTGGCCGGAGCGGCTTTAGGGGCAACGGGACTCTATATCGGAGCCGCAGCGCCGGAGCCGCCGGTTATCAGAATGCCGTTACACAATACTACCGGCGACAGTACAAGTACAACGGCGGCCAGATCACCACAGAGCCAGTCCACAACAGAGCATTCCACCGCCGCAGTGATGCCGTATAAGCCACACCGTAAATTCTTTAGGGAACCACAACAGCAATCGAAAAACAGTAAAGGCCCCTTCTTTCCCGATTCGCGGGATGATGTCTTTCTGTCCCCGGAGGATCGGATGGGGTCAGGGCGAGGAAGAGAATCAAGGGTGTTCGTCCCGGGGCACGGTATGGTGACAGCGATAGAATTACCCGAACTTGCATGCCTCGGCGAGAAGGAGGTTTCGATTTCACAAATTCTGCGATGGGCAGGAGAAGCATTGCAGTCACCACTGACAAAAAATCTCGAAGCGTGGCAGGAACTTTATCACATTGATATCAAGGGCATGGATTGCCCGTCTGACAAACATGTTGAAACGTTGCGAAATTTAGCTGGCCCTGTTGATATGGCAATCAACACCGCTATGTCTTTTTCTAAAATATTTCTGCCCGTTGTCATATTACAAAACATGGTCGGCCCCGCACTAATATTAGCCGCCGAAATTATTGAAAGCAGAAAAAATAAAGGCGAAAGCGTGCCTGTTCTTATCGATGTTTTTCAACAAACATTAGAACTTATGCGCGTAGAACTTCCCACCCTGAAAGGCCCGGAACTCACCCTCCCCAAACAAGTGACCGTAAAAAAACCTTCCCCTTTCGAGAAACGTTTCGTCTATACCCGAGGTGGTAAGGTCTATATCAATGTGGCAAATAAAGAGTACCCTCTTGAAACGACCTATGATGAAGTTCCTATTGTTAAGGATGAAAAAGGAAATACGCGGATAATTAGTTATAATCATCTAAACGAGAAATGGGACTTTAGCCATGCAGAGGGGAAACATATTAAATCCGAAGAGCAAAAAAACTTGAAAATCCATAAAATATCGCTTTCAGAAATGGTCCGGGATGTAGATATTACAGTGGATGAGGATGATGTTTATACGATTAAATTACCTGACAATAACGAAATTACCGGCGTTTATATGGGTATAAACTTTATTCCATCGAGAAAAATAAAAATTGGCAAAGATATTGTGGTTTATACTGCCGGTAATACCAACCCTGAACAGCAAATGCGGTTGCTGGTGCGGGACGAGTATGGCTGGAAATTTGAGCGCAAATCCGTAGCGACTGATGACTACCTTAAGATATTGCTTGAGCAAAAAGATGCGGGTTATGAAGCAGAACAAATTCAACCCGGTCCTATAAAGGATGACGGATTGAGTTATGATAGTTATGGCAACGCTTATATGAAACATAACTACGCTTATTATCGGGTTGATAAGCATAATCCTACCGCAGGGTCAGGTGAAATAACCTTGCCCGATTACGATGACGCGGCAATTAAATTAAAGAACAATTATTTTACCTTGCAAAAGCATGAGTATTCGCTTTTTACCTCCAGAATAAAAAAGATTAATGATAACGAAAAACCTTTTTTTATAGAAGAGAGTGGTCAGCAGTTTCTGGATGCTTATGGCAGAGAAGTGAACCAACGATTACATGATCGAATTGGGCCTGGCCTTTATTCTGACTTGGCCAGAGTCAATACAATTTTTGCACTCGACAAGCGGTACTTTAAAGTTAACTATTATACATCTGATGAGATAAATTTAATTTCATTTGGCGGAAAGTCGAGAATAAAATTCTGGCTGGATGATGACACCTGGCTTCGTGTCAGGGATGAGCCTGAAGAACCTTTATTTGATTATGAAGAATTAACACTCTGCCGCAGGGCAAGGGCTCCAGGCGGTGGATGTCAGGGGGTGGTCATTGAGAAGGGGCTGGAGAAAAGGCTTCAGCGCCATGTCCAGGAGGGAATGACCAGTGATCGTGTTCCGGCATACGATAAACTCCGTCTTGTACGGCAAAATGAGATACCGTGGTTATATCAGGATAGTGACACTAACCGATATTATTTCCAGTACGCAGATGATTTTTTTAATGCCGAGATTATTGAATCAAGTAATAAAATCGATAACCCAACAAGGTTTCCTTGCTTAAAACTTTCCGGACGCAGCGACTTTCATCACCTGGAAAAAAATATTGCCACCATTGTTATTCAACACGTTGACGACAAAATCAAAATAGTCGATCTTTCAACGTTCATATCCGAAAATCTCAATATAAGTAGTGAAGAAGCCATTCTTTACCTTAAGAAACGCCCGTTTAATAAACTACCCTATATTAAAGATCTGGAGGAGTTGACCACAACTTTGCAACAATCTGACGATTTGTATGTTTCACTGCCACCCGACTATATTGAAGTACCGAATACAGGACGCACTTTTGGTGCAATAAGGTGGGCAGCACAGAAAGCCCTGTTCCCGGAACATATACTCAGAAATGACAAATATCGCATTGATATTTTCAATGTTAAAGAGATGCCTTTTCGCTATAGTCCTTATATAAAAGATGGTATCCAGGCTGCTAACCGAAAAATTGATTATTTAAAAGATGTTCTTTTGCCTGGCGTCATCGATTCTCTTAATTCGGGTAATCATGATCACCCTATCGTAGAGGATTATTTAATCGAAGCATTCAGAAAAGATACGCCCAACTTCCTTAGTGATGTTGAGCGATCGTTAAGTGCGCGCCTGAAAATTGTGCATGAAGAGCTGAACAAGCGTGAAGTTAAAGCCATGGCTGTTATATCTCATCCCGAGAACACAAATCCTATATATGATAAAGCTTCTGGTAATTTAGTTTTTATACATCCCGAAGATCCCAGTAATATATACATAAACCTCGACTTGACTGACACGGGTGATAATGCGAACACCATGCTAATCAAAGAACTTACCGGAGCCATTCTCGCCGAGACGTTACGTGCAACAAAAGCAACCACACTCTCTTTTGACCTTCCCAGAAACGATGGTGTTTATATAAATATAGAAAATGCTTATCAATATTTACAAAATAAAATGCGCTATGTCGGTAGAAGTCAAGGAATGAATTCTCAACTCTATGAATCAATTTCTGATTATGTGCGTAACTCTCCTTTATATACCCCATATCTGGATAAACTGGCAGATATATCAATGGACTGGAAAACGTTTTGTTACTTACTAAACTACGATCCCGGGATCAGAGCGCAGGTTGCACTTAATTCTGAAGATTTTTTAACATTAATCACCCAGGATCTTTATTACCTAACCTCTACTAGCGAACGTGATACGTCCATACTTCATCCATGGGTCAGACGATATGGTGAACGCCGTGGAGTTATAGATGTTCTGGAAAACAGTTTAACGCGTACAGATCTCATTATCTCACCCGATAATGAAATTGAACTTCTTACCACTTCTGATATAGAAAATTTATTACCTGCCAGCATTCCGGATTACAAAAATTTATATAGAACAGTAGCTAATAAGTTCTATTATAAAAGCGGAGATAACTACTATGCCGCAGAGTTTTTCGGTAACAATGACAAACTGATCGCACTGGGCGAACAAAGTGATATTCGCCAGGTCTACTATTATGATCCCCGATCCGGTCAGATCGCTCCTGTCCGCAAACCCCACTCTCGCGTGACTGTACTAAAATATTGTAGGGAAGCGGACCTTTATGAAAGTACAGCTCCAGGGTTCGATTTTTCTGAAGTGTTAAAATTTGATGAAAGGCAAGGTAAGCTCATACCTATTGGCGCGACACGGCTGTCGAGTCTACCCGGTAAAGTTACACGCATTGAATACCCTTCATTTAATTTATATCACCCGCAAAACGCACCGCATGACATTTATATATTTGGTCATGGGAAAAGCTTGTCGAGTAAGAGTAAACTTCCGGGCAATATTTATGTCACCTTTTATGCCGCAGAAGGACAGGCGTTATATCCCTATAGAGGAAACGCTGACGATTTTTTAACCGGAAAAATCATGCCCACGGAAGAAATTGCAGCTGGCGAAGAAATGAGTAATTATATAATCACTTCTTTTTCAGGCGCTGAAGTCAATCATTACCACCTTGCAAAACGCTACAACAAAAATGTTATTCAACTCTTTTCTTCATCTGCACATTCAACTGATCTGGTAGAAGCGGCATCCAAAATATACCAGGAGGGCGAAATAGACCTTCATTTTTACACATGTCGTACGGAAAAAGAAAGTCCAACATTGTTCCCCGATGAATTATCCGTAGATCTCGCTTCGAACGAACCAGGCCGCTATTACTGTACGGAACAGCCCTCTGCTCGCTGGACATTCGATCAGCAGATTGAGGGAGAAGCATTGAAGTCCGACCACTCTCTTCAGGGTTTCTTGCCCCTTGCGGAAACAAACTCATATTTCCACTTTGAGACAATTGAAAATTTAATAAAACAATCGTTATCATTTTATTTTCACGATCAACCTTACGATATTTTTTATGGTCTTGCCACAAGCGAAGATGCCGCGTTACGTGCACCTGCATATATAACAAAAACGCGTATCCAGCTTCTTGAAAACATAGATAAAGCAAGATCCAGCCTCAATAAGGCTCTTGCCAAACTCAATAATAAAAACTACAAAAAAACAATTCGTGACTATTTATCTTATGCTTTCGATATAAATAATGAAGACGTATTAAATAAAACTGCCGGACGGTTGAAACTGCTTATGGCACGCGTGAACGATTTCCTCGGTGATTCTATCGACATGGGTTATTCTAATTTCGCCATTGTTTCCACCCGGCAACAATCAGACCCTGACATTCCTGGACTCTACCACAGTTTAATTACTAACAAGAATTACCTTGCAACTTTACCTTCTGCATTTGTCATGCCTGGTGATGCTTACCGACGGGTTTTTGTGATGAATGACAGTTATCTACCGGGTAGCCCGGGTGAGGAACATATTGATTACAAAGAAATGCGGCAGGAACATATGATTCTTCACGAAGCTTCGCATATTGCTGCCAGCACGCTTGATATCAATTACGTTAAATTGTTCAAAAGTGATTTTGCGAATAACGAATTTAACGTCGCTGATGCACAGCGCGGGCTTCAGCAAATTAACCAACTGCTCGATGAGGGCAATATAGTAGACAACCCCTTGTGGAGAGATTTTTTACCACTGATTGATAAATATTATAAGCCGGGAATATCGCTGGATGAAACCAGCGTGAGAAATTTAATCCAGAATGACCCTATGCTGAAGGCAAATCTTATTACGGCAAATGCCGATAGTTTTCCCATTTTCGTTAAACATATCGCCAATCTTGAACTTGCTGGCCGGAGAAAAAGAGAAACCAATGATCCCACCAGCGATGCTGATGACAAACACCTGGCGCTCTTTTTCACGTTAGCTCGTGATCACTATACCCATATTATAGAGTAGTCACCTTTATACCCAGGGCGAGGTACTCTCGCCCTGCTTTGCTGTTTGCAAAAAGCTTTACAGGTTTACTGTTTATGCCAAACGTTTAATTGCACAGAAAATAAACGCGGCCTTAAAAGCTTTTGCAGTACAAAATAATGCCGGTCATTAAGTAACCCGTAATCTCCTGTTAAAAATAGCGACAACCTGAAATGACATGCCATTTGTTTAAAATTTATTCTTTCACTTCATCACCTTGACCATTCTTGCATAAATGTTCCGCAATTGAGTGGTTCCGGGAAGAATTTTGCCATTTTCTACTTGCCACATCCCAAACCTGCCGCTAATATTCGTCCCCGTTGTCACCCACAACATTGCGTTCATAGCTCAGTTGGTTAGAGCACCACCTTGACATGGTGGGGGTCGTTGGTTCGAGTCCAATTGAACGCACCATTCCTTATCAGTGCGTCCGTAGCTCAGTTGGTTAGAGCACCACCTTGACATGGTGGGGGTCGATGGTTCGAGTCCATTCGGACGCACCATTCCAGTTTTTATCTACTCTTCATCATGCTGTCAGCGTTTTCATATCGATAACGAAGCGGTATTTCACATCGCTTTTCAGCAGTCGTTCAAACGCGTCGTTGATTTCATCCATTCGAATCACTTCCGAATCGGCGGTAATATTGTGCTCACCGCAGAAATCAAGCATTTCCTGCGTTTCAGCAATACCACCGATGCATGAACCTGCAACGGATCGACGGCCAAACAGCATTGGCGTGGTGTCCATAGTTGGCTCGATTTTCCCCACCAACCCAACAAAAACCAGCGTTCCGTCAAGAGTTAGTGTCGACATATAAGCATTGATATCATGCGTATAAGGAACCGTATCAATAATTAAGGAGAATTTTCCTTTTACTGCGTCCATCTGCCCGGCATCTGTTGAGAGCACCACATGATGCGCGCCGAGCTTACGCGCATCAGCCTCTTTTGCCGCAGACCGGGTAAACAACGTCACCTCCGCCCCCAGCGCATGGGCCAGTTTCAACGCCATATGCCCCAACCCACCCAATCCAATCACCGCCACTTTGCTTCCTTTCGTCACGCCCCAATGCTTCAAGGGAGACCAGGTTGTGATGCCCGCACAGAGCAGCGGCGCAACGGATTTAACATCCAGATTTTCCGGAATGCGTAAGACAAAATCTTGCGTACAGACAATAGACTGGGAATAACCACCAAATGTCGGACGATGATCGTGCCGGTCGACTCCGTTATAAGTCTGGACAAAGCCCTGTTCACAGTATTGTTCCAGCCCGTGCTGGCAGGGCGAGCATTCACGACATGAATCAACCATACACCCGACGCCAACTAAATCACCGGGTTTGAATTTATTCACTTCGGCACCGACCGCAGTAACACGGCCAATGATTTCGTGGCCCGGCACCAGGGGATATTGACTGTACCCCCAATCGTTTCGTGCCTGGTGAAGATCCGAATGGCAAACGCCACAGTAGAGGATTTCTATGGCGACATCATCAGGGCGGGGATCGCGGCGCTCAAAATGAAACGGCACCAGCGGCGCTTTGTTTGACTGTGCAGCATAACCGAGAACAGTAATAGACATAATTATCTCCATGCGTTCTTCAGATAAGATATTGTGCATATATCATATACAGTATCTTTTACGGCTATGCGGCATGCTTTGCACTTTCTGCTATTGAAAATTGCGCAAGCTTCGGGCTGTGCTTGCGCAAATTGATGCTTACTGAAGCACTTTACTCAGAAAAGTGGCCGTGCGCGGGTTAACCGGAGCGTTAAAAAGTTGTTGCGGGCTGCCCTCTTCCTGAATGACACCTTGATCGATAAAGATGACCCGGTCAGCGACTTCCCTGGCAAACCCCATCTCATGGGTGACGATGACCATCGTCATTCCCTCCGCTGCCAGCGTTTTCATGACCTGCAACACTTCACCCACCAGCTCAGGATCGAGGGCAGAGGTCGGTTCATCGAACAACATAATAGAAGGTTCCATAGCCAGCGCGCGGGCGATAGCGACGCGTTGCTGCTGCCCACCGGAGAGACTGGCAGGCCAGGCATCGCGCTTGTCACTCAACCCCACTTTAGCCAGCAAGCTTTCAGCCAGTGCCACCGCTTGCGCGCGCGGTATCTTTTTCAGACTCACCGGCGCCATAATCACATTTTCCAGCACGGTCATATGTGGAAACAGGTTAAAGCGCTGAAACACCATTCCCACGCTTTCCCGCAGCGAGTTAAGGCAGGTTTTCACATCGTGAACTGCAAAGCCGTTTACTTCGACCTCCCCTTCACTCACGCTTTCCAGTGCGTTCATACAGCGCAGAAAAGTGCTCTTCCCGGAACCGGATGGGCCAATGACACAGACAACTTCTTTGGGCTGAATGGTGCAATCAATACCGCGGAGCACATGGTTTTCGCCAAAATGCTTATGCAAATTTTTAATGTGAATCACTTTTGCCAAACCTCTTTTCCATTCGGTTGACCAGCTGCGCGAGCAGGAACGTGATAACCCAATAGACCAGTGAAATAGTCAGATAAGGTTCCCAATAAGTCGCATACGCGCCGGAAACGGTTCGCGCTGCATAGGCCAGATCCGCAAGGCCAATCGCCGACGCCAGCGAAGAATCCTTAACGATAGCGATAGCATTATTGCCAAGCGGCGGCAGGATGCGACGAAACGCCTGCGGTAAAATCACCTTGCGCATGGTTTTCCACCACGGCATCCCCAGCGCGCGTGATGCTTCCATCTGGCCTTTATCAATAGACTGGATCCCGGCGCGGAAAATTTCCGATACATACGCCCCGGCATTCAGCGTGATGGCGACAATACAGGACAGAAACGCGCCATAATCAGAACGCAGGCTGCGGGCTACATCACTGCTCATCAATCCGCTGGTTACCAGCAGGCCATCACGCGGGTTAATAAATAGCGGCACTAGCGCAAAGTGCACCACCATAATCTGTACAAAGAGCGGCGTCCCGCGAAAAGCGCTAACGTAAAACCGCACCGGGAATTGCACCAGGTAGCGCAGCACATATTTCCACGGCCCATGGCTGGCGTGCGCCATACGGCCAAGCCCAAGCGTCAGCCCCCACAGGGTGCCGGAAATGACACAAATAAGCGTACATTTGATGGTCATCCAGGCGCCTTCCATAAATAGCGGCGCGTACTCCTGGATAATCTCCCAGCGAAAAGCAGACATAGATGTTCCCTGAAAAAGACGGCTAGCGACGAGTTAGACGGTAGCCGTAATAAAAGAATGGATTTACTGCGCAGGTAATGCCGGTACGTTATCGTCGAACCAGGTTTTATAAATCGCGGCATAAGTGCCGTCTGCCACTATCTTTTTCAGACCGCTGTTAATTTTTTTCTGCAATTCGCTATTGCCTTTTGCCACGGCAATACCGAAATACTGACGCTCGAATTTCGCGTCTGGCACCAGCTTAAACTGCTTCTCCGGGTGCTGTTTGATATAGTATTTCACCACGCCCACATCACCCACTGCCGCGCTGACGCCATCTTCAAACAGCTCCTGTAACATCAGCGGCGTGTTATCAAAGCGCTTGATTGCCGTGCTGTTTTTGCCTAATACATCCGACACCACGATATCTCCCGTGCTGGAATTCACCACGCCGACTTTTTCATTTTTCAGCGAAGCAAGTGAGGTGACGTCGGAAGTAGCCGGAACCACAATGGATTGCTCCGCCGGGAAATAAGGCGCGGAAAAATCTACCATTTGCTTACGTTTGTCGGTAATCGTGATGCCTGAAATAATGATGTCACGGTCACCTGAGCCAAGAGTGGCGAAGATCCCTTCCCACGGCGTATTGATAAGTTTGATATTAAAATTTTCCGCTTTGGCGATGGCTTTAATAATATCGATATCGAAACCTTCCAGCTGTTTCTGGCTATTTTCGAATTCAAACGGACGATATGTGCCGCCAGCCCCCACAACATAAGTTTGTTGAGCTGCGAAAACGCTGCCGGAGAGCGCCGCCAAAAAACAACCTGCCTGCAACCATTTCTTAAACATGACACCACCTTTTTATGCAAATTATTTGCATAAAAATATAGATAAGCGTGGATTGATGCAAACGTTATTACTCTTCCGTGCAGGAATCAGGCGTCGTTATGTGTTACAACCTGCACAGGAATTACATCAGAAATCATTTATCAGGCGCATAAGCGCGACCGGAGGTCAGGTGATGAACCAGGTTATACCCGATATTGCTTTTCTGCATGAACTTGCCGATGCAGCCGACAAACAAACGCTGCCGCGTTTCCGCTCCAGAGGCTCGCTGCATGTCAGCAGCAAGCCTAAAGAAGGCTATCGTTTCGATCCCGTAACCGATGCCGATCGCGAAGCGGAGCGGGTGATGCGTGAGCTGATCACGGCGCGCTATCCTGACCACGCGATCATGGGCGAAGAGTTCGGCACCACCGGCTCCGGCCCGGTGCGATGGGTGCTGGACCCGGTGGATGGCACCCGCCCTTTTCTCTGTGGTCTTCCGGTGTGGGGCACATTGATTGGCCTGACGGTAGAGGGGCGCGGCCATATGGGCATGATGAATCAACCTTTTACCGGCGAACGCTTCTGGGCCGATGGCCAGCAGGCCGGATACCGTGGCCCATTGGGAACATTCCAGCTACAGACTCGTAAAGGTATCTCGCTCGATCAGGCGATTTTACACACCACCTCTCCCGAACCGGTATCGCGTTTTCCAAATGTGAATTTTGCCGCGCTGGAAGCCAGCACATTAATGATCCGTTATGGCGGCGAGTGTTATGCGATGGCCATGCTTGCCGCCGGGCAAATTGATTTATGCCTGGAGTTTTCCCTGCAACCTTATGATATCGTTGCGCTTGTTCCAATTATTGAGCAAGCCGGCGGCGTCGTGACCACCTTAAGCGGTAATCGCCCTGAAGCCGGTGGGCAAATTCTTGCATCAGGCTGTCCACATCTGCATGAGCAAGCGCTGCGCATTCTGAACAGCTAAAACGTTACAGCATAACGTTTTTTTGCCGATAAAGGTTGCAGTAAATTTAAGCGAAGCGGTACTAAATGTAGCGTTTTTTACCGCAACCTTTACGGTTTTCAGGGTAAAACCTGGACGTTGGCAGCCAAAACACCTTTTTCTTTTTTGTGCTAAGTTAACACGTTGATAACACTTCATTGTGAAACTGCACGAATACGTTTTGAAACGGTGTTTTTGTTTTCCATTGCCCCTTTTTCGTCGTATAATGGCGGCCTATTCACTCTTGAATGGTTTCAGCTGATTGAACTGTAAAACACATAACTTACAACACACTCTTCCCGGTTGGGCTGAAACTCAGGCACATATTACTCTGCACGCTTTTTTGATGTCACCTATCCTTAAACGGGGACGTCACAACATTCGCAACACAAGTTTGTCTCCGCAGCCTCTGGCTCACCGGAGCATGATTTACATATCCTTCTCAACTCAAACTTAAAGACCAGAACTGTCATGAAAAAGACCAAAATTGTTTGCACCATCGGTCCGAAAACCGAATCCGAAGAGATGCTGGGGAAAATGCTTGACGCAGGTATGAACGTCATGCGTTTGAACTTCTCTCACGGTGACTATGCTGAGCACGGTCAGCGCATTAAAAATCTGCGTAACGTGATGAGCAAAACCGGTAAAAAAGCGGCAATTCTGCTGGATACCAAAGGTCCGGAAATCCGCACCATTAAACTGGAAGGCGGCAACGATGTTTCTCTGAAAGCCGGCCAGACCTTCACCTTTACGACTGACAAGTCCGTAGTCGGCAATGCTGACATCGTTGCGGTGACCTATGAAGGTTTCACCAACGATCTGAGCGTGGGCAATACCGTGCTGGTTGACGATGGTTTGATCGGCATGGAAGTGACCGCGATTGAAGGTAACAAGGTTATCTGCAAAGTGTTGAATAACGGCGACCTCGGCGAAAACAAAGGTGTGAACCTGCCAGGCGTATCTATCGCTCTGCCGGCGCTGGCTGAAAAGGATAAGCAAGACCTGATCTTTGGCTGCGAGCAAGGTGTCGACTTTGTTGCCGCATCCTTTATCCGTAAGCGTTCTGACGTGGTTGAAATCCGCGAGCATCTTAAAGCGCACGGCGGTGATAACATCCAAATCATCTCCAAAATCGAAAACCAGGAAGGCCTGAACAACTTCGACGAAATCCTCGAAGCGTCTGACGGCATCATGGTTGCGCGTGGCGACCTGGGCGTAGAAATCCCGGTGGAAGAAGTGATTTTCGCCCAGAAGATGATGATCGAAAAATGTATCCGCGCACGCAAAGTGGTTATCACCGCCACCCAGATGCTGGATTCCATGATCAAAAACCCGCGCCCGACCCGTGCTGAAGCTGGCGACGTGGCGAACGCCATTCTCGACGGTACCGATGCCGTGATGCTGTCCGGTGAATCCGCGAAAGGTAAATATCCGCTGGAAGCCGTTTCAATTATGGCGACCATCTGTGAGCGCACCGATCGCGTCATGTCCAGCCGCCTGGATTACAACAATGACAGCCGTAAGCTGCGTATCACCGAAGCCGTGTGCCGTGGCGCGGTAGAAACCGCCGAAAAACTGGAAGCGCCGCTGATTGTGGTTGCGACCCATGGCGGTAAGTCTGCGCGCGCTGTGCGTAAATACTTCCCGGATGCGACCATTCTGGCGCTGACCACCAATGAAGTGACCGCACGCCAGCTGGTATTGAGCAAAGGCGTCGTGCCGCAGCTGGTAAAAGAGATCTCCTCTACCGATGATTTCTATCGTCTGGGTAAAGAGGCGGCGCTGGAAAGCGGCCTGGCAAACAAAGGCGATATCGTGGTTATGGTCTCCGGCGCGCTGGTTCCGAGCGGTACCACCAACACAGCATCTGTTCACGTGCTGTAATAACCAGCCGACTTTTTAGACTACTAAAAAAAGCGCCCTCGTGGCGCTTTTTTTATATTCCTCGTAGTCAGCGCAAATAAAAAAGCAAATCGGATTTCACTATTTAAGCGTGCCATTATGTAAGATGAATCCGATGGAAATCCCCTGTTTTCTCTCGCCTTTTGCCTTGTTTATACAAAGTCGATGCTTCTTTGAGCGAACGATCAAATTTAAGTGGATTCCCATCAAAAAAATATTCTCAACCCAAAAAAGTTTGTGTAATACTTGTAACGCTACATGGAGATTAACTCAATCTAGAGGGTATTAATAATGAATCGTACTAAACTGGTACTGGGCGCGGTAATCCTGGGTTCTACTCTGCTGGCTGGTTGCTCCAGCAACGCTAAAATCGATCAGCTGTCTTCTGACGTTCAGACTCTGAACGCTAAAGTTGACCAGCTGAGCAACGACGTGAACGCAATCCGTTCCGACGTTCAGGCTGCTAAAGACGACGCAGCTCGCGCTAACCAGCGTCTGGACAACCAGGCTCACTCTTACCGTAAGTAAGAGTTCCTGTGATGAAATGGCGCTCATTGAGCGCCATTTTTTTTGCCCCACATTTCCCCTCTGCGTTTGCTACTGCGCAATAACCTCCCCTGCAGCTTCCGCATCCATTGCCTGTACCGTGTTGCCTGCCTGGACAGATAACAAACTGGTCGGCACAGATTTTCCTGAAGGAACTGCCACCGGATACCCCGCCCGGCGTGCAAGCGCCTTCTCTATCATTTGCCTGTCGCCCCCGGCCTGTTTGATAAAGCTCTCAAGCGCCGGAGAGAAGGTTATCGGTAGCGTCTGAGTATTATCCCCGGCATTTTGCGATAAGGGACGATGCACTTCGATATAGTGCCTGCCATCAGGCTCCACCGCATATTTTACCGGTTCATTAATAATGGTGACCCGGGTTCCCGTAGCGACCTGGGCAAATAACGCTTCGATATCAGCCGCGTTCATACGAATACACCCTGAACTGACACGCAGGCCGACACTGTCAGGCGCATTAGTGCCATGAATGAGATATTCCCCATTACCGATTCCTAAACGCAGCGCAAAGCGCCCCAGCGGGTTGTGTGGCCCTGCCGGGACAACGGCGGGCAGTTCGATACCTGCGGCCCGTGAACGGGCGCGTATCCCCGCTGTAGGCGTCCAGGTTGGGTTAGGGATCTTCTGGCTGACCCGGGTTACAGAAACGGGTGTTTCCAGCCCCTGCAAGCCAATCCCTATCGGATACACCTGCACACTGTTTTCCCCTTGCGGGAAGTAATAGAGTCGTAGCTCTGCCAGATTCACCACAATCCCCTCGCGGGGCGTATCGGGTAGCAGCATTTGGGAAGGAATTATCACCTGCGTGCCCGGCGCAGGAACCGGGGCGATAGTATCGTTCGCTTCAAGAATTAACATCGCCGCCGTATCGAAATGCCGGGCGATAGCCTGCAGATTTTTATCGTCTGCCTGTACTGTGTAAGTCTGATTTTGTCCGATAAGACGGCTGCCGTTCGGTGAAAGCTGAAATTCCGCCGAACGCGCCAGTGAAGAGGCGCTTAGAGCGCCGAAAAGGCATAAGAAAATCAAAGACGCGCGTTTCATGCTGAGCTCCTGTTATTCACTGGCAAGGTGCCAGAATGCTGAAGTCCAGCGAGGCGGGGGACGCCTCGCACACAGGATGAAAGCTGTCTTTTAAGTTTAGCTAAGGTTGCTGGCTTTAGCGCGAATAGCGCGGATCATTGCTTCAAGGCCTTGCGAGCGAGAAGGTGTAAGATGCTGAGCAAGCGACATTTTTTCGAACCATGGACGCACATCAAAGGCCACAATATCCTGCGCCGTCATCTGCTGATAAAGCACGAACACGATAGCGATAAGCCCTTTGACGATTGCCGCATCGCTGTCACCGCTAAGCACTATCACACCATCGTCATTACGCTGCATCACAATCCACACCTGGCTCTGGCAACCCTGAATCATATTCTGCGAAGTATGCGCCTCAGGGCTGAGTTCAGGCAGACGCTGCCCCAGCTCGATAATGTAGAGATATTTCTCTTCCCAGTTGGCACAGCGACCAAAATTGCGCAGTAATTTTTCTTTATCGGGTAATGCTGCCATTTCGCCCTCCGTTAGCCGAGTAACTGATGAATACGCTTCAGGCCAGCGACCAGGCGATCCACCTCTTCTTGCGTATTGTACATGACCAAAGAGGCCCGACACATGGCAGGAACGTTATAAAACGCCATCAGCGGCATGGCGCAATGGTGCCCGGTGCGCACCGCAATACCGTAGTTATCAAGGAAACTCCCGACATCGTAAGCGTGATGTTTGCCAAGATTAAACGCAATCACGCCCTGGCGTTGCACAGGGCCATAAAGCGTGAGATCCGGCACATCCTGCAATGCGTTCAGCGCATAGCGCATCAGCGTCTGCTCATACTCTCCGATAGCCTCCAGACCCAGCGCGTTAACGTAGTCAAGGGCGGCACCGAAAGCAATAATTCCGCCGGTGTTTGGTGTTCCCGCTTCAAAGCGCCACGGGGCTTTGGCATAGGTTGTCCCCTCGGTCAGGCTGACGGTAGCTATCATTGAACCACCCCCTTCCCACGGTGGCATCGCCTGCAAAATGTCCTCTTTGGCATACAGCACGCCAATCCCCGTCGGCCCGTAAAGCTTGTGGGCGGAGAAGAGATAAAAGTCGCAATCCAGCGCCTGAACATCTACCGGATGGTGCATCACCGCCTGCGCACCATCGACCAGCACCTTCGCGCCGTACTGGTGAGCAAGTGTAATGATATCCGCCACCGGGTTCTCAGTGCCTAACACATTCGAGACATGGGTGATGGCCACCAGCCGCGTGCGTTCATCCAGCAGCGTGGGCAGCATCTCCAGTTGCAAGGTGCCGTCCTGGTTTAGCGGGATCACGCGCAGCGTTGCGCCGACACGCTCGCAGAGCATTTGCCAGGGCACAATATTGGCATGGTGCTCCATCGCGCTGATGATGATGTTATCCCCGGCGCGCACCTGGCTGTTCCCCCAGCTGTTCGCCACCAGGTTGATGCCCTCGGTCGTGCCGCGCACGAACACAATCTCTTCCGGCAGACGGGCGTTAAGAAACGCCGCCGCCTGGTTGCGAACGTTTTCCATCCGCTGGGTCGCCTCTGCGCTCAGGGTGTGGATACCCCGGTGCACGGCAGCATACCCGTGGCGGTAAAACTCCGCCTCGGCATCAATGACCTGATGGGGTTTTTGCGCGCTGGCCGCGCTGTCCAGATAGGCCAGCGGGAGTCCGTTCACTTCACGCAGCAACGTGGGAAAATCTGCGCGCACATTGTTCACAGGAAAACTCATGCTTCGCCCCCTGACAAGCGCCGGGTGATACGCGCCAGCACTTGCTGTTTTAACGCCTCGTCGCTGATAGCTTCGGTCAGCTCAGCTGCGAAGGCATGGATAATCATTTTCTGCGCCGCCTGCCTGTCAATGCCGCGGGAACGCAGGTAGAACATCTGTTCGTCGTCGATGCGCCCGACCGTCGCACCGTGGCTGCACTTCACGTCATCGGCATAGATTTCGAGCTGCGGCTTGGTATCCACTTCAGACAGGCGACCCAGCAACAAGTTGTTATTGGTCATCTGACCGTCGGTTTTGATAGCATGCTGCGCAACATTAATCAGGCCATTGAATACCGCGCGCCCTTTATCGCTGACTATCGTCTTATGCAGCTGGCGGCTGTTACAGTAGCCTTTATTATGCTCAAGCCAGGTGCGGGTATCACACACTTCTGACTTCACCGGCATCGCCAGGCTATTGATACGTAACTGGGTGTTTTCACCGTTAAGCTGCGTGCTGGTGTTGTGGCGCAACACCGCGCCGCCAAGCAGGAAACTGTGGCTCTCCGCCGTCGCATCCCGCCCCAGGAACAGATCATTGTGCGCAAAGTGGTAGCTCTGCGGGTTTTCAAATGCCAGTTTTACGTGGCGCAGATGAGCGTTGTCCGCCACGCTCATGGTCAGGCGCGAGCCGCTAAAATGCGGTCTGTCGTTCAGGCTGACATAGTGTTCATAGACCGTCGCTTCAGCCCCCTGCGCCAGCACCAGGTGGTGGCGATAGTGCGCCGTGTTCATTTCTTCGCTCGCCAGCCCCTGCGTAATATGCATCAGCAGCAGCGGTTTTGCCGGCCGCTGGCCTGGCGCAACCGTAATCGTCGTCACGCTGTGGGCCAGGCTTTCGGTTAAATGCAAAAAGACGTCTGGCTGCACCGGCGCAGGCAATTCCCGGCGAGCATCATCAAACGAGATATCAAAACCACAGCCCGCAGTTTCATCGCTGAGCGCTGCGTTAAACTGCCCGTCAACAAACACCAGGCGAATAGCGTCTACCGGCAGCGACAATGCATCGCGCTGCTGCACGTCCACGGTGCCTCTGGCGCTGACAAACTGGCTGTTAAGCAACCCATCCAGCGGGGTGTAGCGCCAGTTTTCCTGCTTACGCGTCGGCAGGCCTAAACGCAGCATCTGTTGCAGGTGCTGCTGTGCCGCGTCGGAGTGCGCACCGCCCTGCAGCTCAAACAGGTGATGCCACTGTTGTAGTGCGTTACTGCTGTTCGGTAAGCCAGCCATAGCCCTGCTCCTCCAGTTGCTTAACCAGCGTGAAATCACCTGATTTCACGATGCGCCCCTGTGAAAGCACATGCACAAAGTCAGGCTTGATATAGTCAAGGATCCGCTGGTAGTGCGTGACGATAATAAAGGCGCGCTTTTCATCGCGCAGAGAGTTCACCCCCTCGGCGACGATTTTCAACGCATCAATATCCAGCCCGGAATCGGTTTCGTCGAGGATGCACAGCGCCGGCTCCAGCACCGCCATTTGCAGAATATCGTTACGCTTTTTCTCGCCACCGGAAAAGCCAACGTTAACCGACCGCGTCAGCAAATCTTCCGGCATTTTCAGCAACGCCATTTTCTCTTCCATCAGATCCTGAAAATCAAAGCGATCTAACGCCTCCTGGCCACGGTATTCGCGCACCGCATTCAGTGCGGTTTGCAGGAAAAACTGGTTACTGACGCCGGGGATTTCCACCGGGTATTGAAAGGCCATAAAGACCCCTTCGCCCGCGCGATCTTCCGGTGATAATTCCAGCAAATCTTTCCCTTTAAACGTTACGCTACCGCCAACGACTTCATAATCCTCACGCCCGGCAAGCGTGGCAGAGAGCGTACTTTTCCCGGAGCCGTTTGGCCCCATAATGGCGTGCACTTCACCAGGACGTACGTCCAAATCAAGACCACGCAGGATGGCTTTATCTTCAACGCTTACCTGCAAATTTTTGATACTTAACATTTCTAGTCCTTTCTTCTTAACCGACGCTGTGTTCAAGGCTGATAGCCAGCAATTTTTGCGCTTCGACCGCAAACTCAAGCGGCAGCTCGGAGAACACGTCTTTACAGAAACCGTTAACAATCATTGAGATAGCATCATCCTCGCTGATGCCACGCTGCAGGCAGTAGAATAACTGGTCTTCACCGATGCGTGAGGTGGTCGCTTCGTGTTCCAGCTGGGCGCTGTTGTTGCGGCACTCGACATACGGGAAGGTATGTGCGCCGCAATCCGGACCGATCAGCATTGAGTCACATTGTGTGAAGTTTCGCGCATTGGTCGCCGTCGGCATAATCTTCACCAGCCCGCGATAGCTGTTCTGGCTATGCCCGGCGGAAATACCTTTGGAAATAATGGTCGATTTGGTGTTCTTGCCGATGTGGATCATTTTGGTGCCGGTATCGGCCTGTTGATGACCGCTGGTCAGCGCAACCGAAAAGAACTCGCCGATGGAGTTGTCACCGCGCAGAATGCAGCTCGGATACTTCCAGGTAATCGCAGAACCGGTTTCCGACTGCGTCCAGGACATCTTGCTGTTTTCGCCTTCGCACAGCGCGCGTTTCGTTACAAAGTTCAGGATCCCGCCGGTGTTATTGTCGCCAGGGAACCAGTTTTGCACCGTCGAGTATTTCACTTCAGCGTCTTTGTGAATGATGACTTCCACAACCGCTGCGTGCAGCTGGTAGCTGTCGCGAACCGGCGCCGAGCAGCCTTCGATATAACTCACGTAGCTGCCCTCATCGGCTATCAGGATGGTACGCTCAAACTGCCCGGTCTTCTCCGCATTGATGCGAAAATAGGTCGACAGCTCCATCGGGCAACGTACACCTTTCGGGATATAAATAAAGGTGCCATCCGATGCTACGGCCGCATTTAACGCGGCGAAGAAGTTGTCATTGGAAGGCACCACTGTGCCAAGGTATTTTTTGACCAGTTCCGGATGATCGTGAATCGCTTCGCCGAATGAACAGAAGATGATGCCCTGCTCCGACAGTTTTTCGCGATAGGTCGTGGCAACGGAAACGGAGTCAAATATTGCATCGACGGCGACCTCTCTGCCCTCGCGTACCGGCACGCCAAGCTGATTAAACGCCTCTTCTACTTCATTTGTCAGGTACGTATTGCTGCCCGTTTGCTGTACGGCACCGGGCTGCGAGGCGCAGTTATCATCACAGTTTCCGCATGACGGCGCGGAGTAATAGCTGTAATCCTGATAATTGAGCTTATCGTAATGGGCTTTCAACCAATGGGGTTCATCCATCTCCAGCCATGCGCGAAATGCGTTCAGGCGAAACTCGAGCATCCAGTCCGGCTCGTTACGTTTAGCGGAAATAGCACGCACCACCTCTTCGTTGATACCTTTAGCCAACTCATCAGTGGTTAAGCGGGTAAAAAACCCCTCTTTATAATTGAGGTGGCCGGTCCAGGTTTTGACATCGTCTGTTGCTTCAGTATTACGTGACATAGTACCGCCTATACCCCGAAACTTTCGCCGCAGCCGCATTCGTGCTGAGCTTTCGGGTTATGAAATTTGAAGATCTGATTTAAACCTTCACGCACGTAGTCCACTTCAGTGCCGTCAATAAAAGGCATCGCCTGAAGCGGTACATAAAGACGCGCGCCATCAGATTCGTACAGTAAATCATCAGCATTGGGTTCCGTTACGGTATCAAGCACATAACCAAAACCGGCGCAGCCGGTCTGTTTAATGCCCAGTCGGACACCCAGTACGCCATCCTGCTTTTCAGTTAGTGCACGGATATGTTCTGCGGCAGCAGGCGTCATACTCAGCCCGCGCCACGTAAAATCTTGCGGATTAAAAGATTCCATCGCTTACCTCACGTCGCAAATCTGAACGGTATAATGCTATGTTAGTGATAATGATTATCACTTCAACCCGCTTTCCGCAGGGTTATTACGCAACCGCCCCTTTTTCCGGTACTTTGTATAAGCATAGACTCTGCTGAAAGGCTTTACAGCAAAGTGAAAAATTGTTTAATAATTTGATAAATAATGGATTTAACAACTATTTCGGGAGGAATTGAGCAAAAAACAAAACATGCATAGGTAATACCTATTTTTGAGATAGGATTTTAGACATGCAGTAATATAAAAACATACACTGAGATCAAGCTGTTAGTCATATGCGTGTCTGGTTTGGCAAACCAGACTTACAGGTTAACTTAACATGCTTTGGACGATTAACGCTTTTCTTCCTTATCGTACCGGGTTTTGACTTCACGTCGCAGGGCTGTAAGCCTTGTTCTGCAACCCCACAGGCTTCGTCGCTGAGTCGATGGTGAACGACATCACCCGAACAGAGCGGTGGCAGACATCGCCAGTAAATATAGCCACTCGCTGTTGCGGCTGTTGCACTCGTACCAGATTTAACCGGTGTTAAAGGGCGGCAATGGCTATTACCGCCAGCCATTTTGCATTTTTCATCAATTTCCTGCCTGATGCCGACAAACATAAAATGCTCTGTCTCTAAGCATCTTAATAGAGAAGTAAGTTTAAGTAAGAAGTATAAACAGGCGAGCAATGCGCAGCAGATCCCGTCCTTTTGCCTGGCGAAGAGTTATGTACAACAACGACAAAGCAGGTAATAAAAGGCATGGTTCTCAACATCACCAGTGTTGCAGATTATAATGACCGCATTAAAACCCATAAAATAATTTTATAAAAATGCGTTGTGCCAGGCATACATCGGAGATCAAACACGATCTCCGTTAATTTTTAAATCATAAACTGTGGATACAGTTTAAAGAACACATTGCAGTCTTAATATCAGAACTGATAAATTATGCCAAGCGCAAGGATATCATCCGTTTTAATATTTCTTGCCTTAACAAAAGCATCGTTATGTTTCAACAAGTTCAATTTATAATCTGCATAGACCGTCATGTTTTTATTGAAATAATAATATGACCCGATTTCAATGTATTTTAGCTGAGTATACACCTGCCCATTTTTTCTTGCTTTTGATTGCAGATAAGCCAAAGATGGGCGCAGGCCGAAATCAAATTGATATTGTGCAATAGCTTCAAGATTTTTTGCTTTATCGCTTACCGCACTATCGTTGCCTGCAAGCGCCGTCATATTGTGTGTTTCGGCATAATTCGCCGCAAGATAAATATTATTCGCATCATATTTCAGTCCTGAAGCCCACGCCTCGGCATTTTTGGCGTTATTAAATGTTTTCACGCGCTGATCGCCGGTTCGTTTAGAGCCTGCATATGCGGCTATTGCCGTTACCCCGCTGTCGCCGAAATGCCAGGAAACAGCGCCTCCCCATCCCTCACCATTCTGGGAGAGCACTTTGCTACGCGCGTTAACGCTCTCACCTGCGGCTCCATTTTTCCCCTGATACTGAACAGCGAAATCCAGCCCATCGACCAGGCCGAATAAGCCCCGGTTGCGATACGTTGCCAGGCTATTAGCACGCCCGGTCATAAAGTTATCCGCGGTTGAATACGAATCGCCGCCAAAAGCAGGCAGCATATCGGTTATGGCCTCTACATCATAAATCACACCATAATTACGACCATAATCAAATGAGCCATATTCGTGCGCACTAAGCCCGGCAAATGCAAGGCGTGTAGCGGTATCAGCCGCATCATTCTCGGTTTTATTTCCCTGAATATTGTATTCCCACTGCCCGTAACCTGTAAGTTGAGTGTTGATCTGCGTTTCGCCTTTAAAACCGAAACGCACATAAGTCGCATCGCCGTTATTTTTCTTATCATGCGAGGAAAGGTGGCGAGCATCAACCTTGCCGTAAAAATCTAACTTATTACCCTCTTTATTATATATTTCCGCAGCGTGAGATGTTCCAGCCATAAGTAAAGCAGGGATGAGGACAGAGAGGATTTTTTTCATATTTTATAACCTTTTTGATAAATAGAAATGCAAATGTCATTAAATCAATGACAGCGCCAACAGCCTCCACTACTTTAATAAAAGGTTCAAATATGAAAATACCCGGTGCGTAAAGAACAGTAACTATCTGTGCCAGTCGAAATCGCCTAATAGCAAATGTTAAAAGAACGCATTTTATTACAAGTTATTTACCCGGAAAATTAACACATTATCAAAACTTGTTTTAATATTGATAACTACGTTCATTTCGTGCCTGAAAATCATGCCATCTTAAAACAATGATTTCATTAGCCAGAAGAGTAGTTATTTAAGGGGGGATTAATTATCATCCAGGAGGATTTTATTAGGCAATAATGTTATTTGATAGAGCAACGATATGCCGTTTTGCAGAATTCGCCGTGTAAAAGGATTTCAAGCTCGGCTTTCAGAGCGGAAAAATCACCGCTTTGCGCGGAGACAAAACTGTAATTGATATAAGCAATCAACCCTTCCCTGATGCGAGAGCGAATAAGATCGCGCTCGCTGTCAAACTCAATCACTACGCGCTTAATGGCTTCATCCGCACTGTCGCCTTTCTCCGAGAAGAGTGTTTGAAGAAATTTACTGTTATCTGCGGTGAGTTCTCCCTGAAAAAAATCCTCAAAATGATAAAAAAGAAAGTTATCAATATAATCAGCAACACATTTGTCTGTACTTCGGTCAAGCTGCATATGCCTGAGCAACCCTTCCAGTAAGTTTTCGCTTACGGTTAGCTTACTGTTGGGAGGGAGGAATGGCGGTAGCGAACTCAGGGAGAGTTCACGTAAATCAAGAGGATGAGATTCGTTTTCGATGCATGCTTCCATGCGACGGACAGCAACATCGCGCTGTTCACCGGCCCCTGGCGGAACTGACGTTTTCCAGCGCTCCCAGATATCCCAAAGCGTAAGAGAGGGATCCTGACGGGAAAGCATCGCAGGAGGAACGGGTGAAATTTTATCTATTTTCATCACTCCCGCTCCCCCCAATACAGTTAAGACAACTGAATGTGCAATACATGAAAATGAGATGATGACATATTCGTTGCTACACAGAGAGCATCAATCCTTTCATGATATTTTCTTATATTACAAACAGTTCTTCCGTATCGATATCAAAAAACGCGAATACCAGAAAATGCTCAGGAATAATTGAGATTTTGACAATGTTAGCTGCAACACTTATTCGGTATGATTTCATTACGTTTTACACAGTGAGCCATCAGACAAGGAGAGAATTGATGACAAAATCGACGATGTCATATTTGGATGTAGGTTCAGGATTTCCTGTTCTTTTAGGGCACAGTTTCTTGTTTGATAAATCTATGTGGTCGCCACAAATTGAATCTCTGGCAAAGCATTTTCGCGTTATCGCCACTGATTTATGGGGCCACGGCGATTCTCCAGCCCTCCCTGAAACCGTCACCTCGATGGCCGATATTGCCGAAGATCATTTAGCGCTGATCGAGTCACTGGACATTAATAAATTTGCCGTGGTTGGGTTATCGGTCGGAGGTATGTGGGGCGCTGAACTGGCAGCACTGGCACCACAGCGGGTCAAAGCGTTAATGCTGCTGGATACTTTTGTCGGTTCTGAGACTGAAGAGGAGTGGCAAAAATATGCAAAAATGCTGGACGCTATTTCATCAACCGGTAAAGTCACATCCCCGCTGCTGGAATATGTTGTTTCGCAATTCTATTCAGAACATGCCGATCCGGCGGATGTACAGCACTTGACCACATATCTCGCCTCATTAACCTCCGAACAATTACGCACCAGTATTCTCCCGCTCGGGAAATTGATTTTTGGTCGACCCGATCGTTTATCCGTGCTCAACACGATGACCTGCCCGGTGCATGTTGCTACTGGTGAACTGGATTTACCGCGCCCTGTCGCTGAAGGTGAACGCATGGCTAAAAAGCTCGGCTGCGACTTTACCGTGATACCGCAAGCCGCGCATATCAGCAACCGGGAAAACCCAGCTTTCGTTTCGCAATTGATGGTTGATTTTCTGACTCAGCACTGCAAATGACGGTCAATATAATGGCTGGCAGAGAGCTGGCTCTTTTGCACGGAGACAATCCGCTGTCTCTGTGCATTTGCCTAAAGTTTTATGACGTGCAAACCATAATTGCGCGGATCAACGATATCCTCAAGCTTGCCAAGCTGCGCCAGATCCCCTTTCGATACTACGCTACTGATATTACTTTGCGGGAAACGCAAATTTTTCACGATATGTACGGCGTCAGGCATCCCTTTATTATCAATATCCATAATCCAGCCAAGAAAACCGCCAGAATATTTTGCCAGGCTTCCGATAGGGTAAATCCCGTAGACCTGCAAATACTCCACCAGTAGTGTGCGATCATACGCTTTGTCGGCAAGATGGATTTTACGGCAGGCAGCCAGAGGCGTACGTGGCGCAGCACCGTTGCGGCCATGTGTCAGGCGATTTATGGTTTTAATAATGCTGAGCAAACGGACCACGGGCGAAATATGCGCATCGTCTTTGCCACCAGGATAGCCAGAACCATCCAGTAGTTCGTTGGCATTTTCAAGAATATCGCGACACACAGGCCCCGCCTTCCAGCCTAACGCCTGTAACTTTTGCCGTAAGGCGTCAACGTGACCTCGCAGTATCGCTTTCTGCGCCGGATTCATATTGACCTTCAGTGACGGTAACTCCGGACTGACCAGCAGAGGTTTACCGAGCGTATGCATGAGTGCACCCAGTACTGCCTCCCGCACCAGCGGATCGTGAGGGTCACGCAGGATCAGCATATCAGCAAGCTTGCCGGCAACCTGCACCGCCTGGCGAACCCATTCGGCTTCATCACGCACACAAGAGAGCGCATACAAAAACGCTTTACGATCTTGCTTTATCAACCACAGTAATGTGTCCGCGCAATCATAAAATATTTCCTGCGGGAAGATATTGCGCGTCTTCATATACATCAGCGCAACCTGCAACCGATGGGCAACTTCCATTACGCCCTGCTCCATCGGCGACTGGCGCGCGCGTTTTTCCCGTTCTTGTTTTTCACGTTGCAAAATTTTTCGCTCACGCTGACCTGCGATGAATAACGGCGACTGATAAACCATGATGCCACTCATCCCGGTACGCCACGCCGCTTCCCTTTCCGATTCGGTTACATAACGTAATAACGCCTCTGACTGAGGTGGTGAAAGGTTGATAAACTGAATGCCCACGGCGGCATAGCCGTTGTTTCCAAACGGGCGAATATGGCGGATTTTGCCCTCGGCATTAAATGTTTCGCCATTGGGAAATTCCAGCGTTATTCCCGGAATAATTTGCCCGCCTTCCAGGGCGATACTCTCGACCAGGTCGATTTCAATCATACATCCGCTAACGGATAAATTACGCAGCCGCCCGGTAACCGTTAACGCATGTAAATACACCTCCACGCGCACACGAGCCTGCATGCCCAGAATATAGGGAATGCGTATTGCGCCACGGTTTTCCATAACAAAAACCGAATCCGGTAACTGGCACTCCAGACGATATAAGGCGGCATCCGTTTTAGTAAATGTTGCAGAAATATGACTAAGAGAATAGGTTTCCCGCTCAATAACCTCGACACCTTTTAAGGCTTCTAAATCAAGATTTATGCCACCGTCATTAAAGTATCTTTCGATATCCACCCCGGAGTATTTTAGCTCCAGCACCATACGGTTTTTATCTGTGTTTAATTCCGCAACCTCAGCATCAAGTGCATAAGGCATTTCTTTAGCATATATGGACAACTTATGCGAATGTTGAAGCAGCGAATGAATAACATGACCTGGAGGGGGACCGTAATGATTTTCCATACTTTATCCCTTTCATTAGAAACTATTTACGCTTCGTTGTTGATTGTTTTAAATATTTTTATACGTACATTATAAATATATGTTTATTAAACCCGTGCAACGGGTTAAACCGTAAGTAAAGTGGGCAATGATACTTTCCGTACAGACAGGTAAAAAAGCACGCGTCGCTGTTTTCTGCTATGGTTAACTTACGGGCAGTTTACATTCTTAACAAAAACTGAGGCGGGTAACAAGCATAATGTGTTTCGCTATGAAACGATTTTATCACCTTAAAACAAGCAGATAAACCAGACAAAACGCAAACAACCAGGCAATATCACTACTCGAAAGAAAATAATCAGCTTAAACAACCAATTTAGTTTATAGATTTAAGCGATCGTTTTAATGCAAGCGATAGGTGATACCTATCAAATTAAAGTTTATCGATCACTTAAAACAATTTCCAAAAGTTATGTTTGGGTGTGTAGAATTGCAAACTTATAATTTCCCGACATCTGTCTTTTATGACGGAGATGTTACACACAATAATGAAAAATATAATATTGGAAATTGAAAATACTCAACTCCATATGTCGGTGGAGTTTCGTCCCGTTATTCAATTTTCTGGCAAGAAAATTTTCCGTTATGAAGCCATGGCAAAATTTTTTAATGCTGAAGGTATTCAGACGCCCACCCAGCAAACACTTTATGAATTAGCGCAGCGCGGTTTAATTAATGATGCGATCGCTTTTTTATTTGATACTGTTTGCGACCTGCTTATCCGCAAAGCGAGTCTGGCGATTGACCTTAACCTTTCTCAACTGCTGGTTAACAGCTTCGATCAGCTGGATATGTTATATAAAAAATGCCAGCAGAGCGGTGTTCAGCAGTGCCGGATAGAATTAAGCGGGCAGTTTAATCAGGATCAACTGATAAGCAATTTGCCTTTTTTAAAGCAGGCTAAACACTATGGATTTATGACAGCACTGGATGATGCGGGTAACGGGCACTTCCCGGATGAGAGTCTGCAACTTTTTCGTTTCGATACGATAAAATTAGCGCATGCCAGCCTGGAGTGTATGGCGATGGACACGGTGAAATTCTACAGACTACAAAAGGTGATTAAGCGTTTTATCGCTTCCGGCGCCAGTGTAATTTGTGCGGGGGTAAAAAAATCCTCAGATTTGCCGTTGCTCAACAAGTATCACCATATCGGGATGCAGGGCTACCTTTTTCATCGCACCCTTTCCTTTAGCCAACTGCAACTGCTGGAAGATGTCTAGCCTCACCTGACCGTCGGCAGCGACGGGTCTTCAAGGCTACAGACAATCGCTTTCTCATCTTTATGGTGATTATCAGAGAAGAAAAACGCCTTTTTGCCCGTATCGGCCTGGGTGATGATATGGACAGCCGCCCAATTACTCTCTTTGTTCTTATCATTACTGTCCGTAAAAATAAGCGAGCGCCCGCTGTACTGGTCGGAAATACCGTACGGCTGCTCCTGCGGATTAACATAATGGCGGCCATTGACGGCTAATTCGCCAGGTTCCACCTGCACGCGGTATTCATCACACAACAGCGTGATACCCTGCGCAGAAGCTCCCACAGAAAAAAGAGCCAGAAAACCGCAGGGAATTAACCTCTTCATATCTTCTCCGCACATTCAGTAACGCCCCGTTCGTGGGGCGTAACAGACAACTCAACTATACAAAGACGGCTCGCCAAGCGGGCGCGTTTTAAAGCGCCGGTGTATCCACAAATATTGTTCAGGCGCACGCAGGATCTCACGTTCAATCACTTTATTCATATAGCTGGCGGCAGCGTACTCATCCTGCACAGGATAGTCATTTAACACCGGTCCGATGTGTAAGGAATAGCCGGAACAATCCTCGTTGCGCACCATTGTAACCGTGAGCATTTTCGCACCGGAAAGACGCGACAGCACAAAAGTACCGTTGGTTGTCGCCGCATTTTGTACCGAAAAGAAAGGCGCGAAAATGCTGCCTTTGCGGCCATAATCCTGATCCGGCGCGAACCAGACGGCTTCACCCTGTTTCAGCGCATTAACCAGCCCTTTCAGATTGCGGCGATCGATCATGGATTTATTCGAGCGCATACGGCCACGGGTTTGTACCCACTCCATTAGCGGATTGTTATGTGGACGATACGTCGCCATCATCGGCTGGCATAACCCCATGACACGACCGCCCAGTTCAAGCGACATAAAATGCACGCCAACAACCATCACACCGCGCTGGCTGGCCTGAGCGGCCTGCAAATGCTGATAGCCTTCTACGTGAAACCAGCGGCGCACGCGGCTGTCCGGCCAGAACCAGGCCATACCGGTTTCGATAAGCCCCATGCCCAGCGAGATGAAATTCTTTTCTATCAGCGCTTCACGCTGTTCGGCTGCCATATTAGGAAAGCAGAGTTCAAGATTGCGCCGCGCTATACGTTCGCGCCGTTGCAGGAAAGGCCGTGACCAGCGCCCGAGGCATGCGCCCAGACGAGCAAGGAAAGGATAAGGAAGTTGCACGAGAAGCCAGAGAAAGCCAAGCCCGAACCATGTAACCCAATGTTTAGGGTGCAAAAAAGTCAATTTAAATGAAACCATCAGTGTTCCTGTAAGCTTTATATAAGTAGCGCTTAAGGAGACAATGAATCGCTTCATCAAGTCATTACGCGTTACAGCCTGTTGCCCTCGTGTCCAGGGCCGTGTGTTGAACGGCCCCAATATAGCACAATGCGTCAATAATAAAGTCGGTAAAAAGTGAAGTAAATGTGGATATTTTAACGGATTAGTACTGAATTATTTCACCGAATTGCGGTCGTCAGGCGTGAAGAACAGCAAAGCCTGGCCTGCTCATCAAAGATATCAATCTGCCAGACCTGATGCTGCCCACCGGTATGTAAAGGCCGACAAACACCGCGCACACGCCCACTGCGTACTGCGCGCAGATGGTTGGCGTTCACTTCCAGACCCACCACTTTTTGCTCGCCCTCTGTACACAGAAAACCGGCCACGGAACCTAACGTTTCCGCCAGCACCACTGACGCCCCGCCGTGCAGCAAACCAAACGGCTGCTGCGTCCGGCTGTCCACCGGCATTGACGCTTCGAGCACATCTTCACCGATATGCTCGAAACGAATGTCCAGCAGGCCGACCATATTGCCTTCAGACATCGCGTTGATAGCCTCCAGGGTCAGAGCACGTTTCCAGATCATCCGAGGATCTCCAGTAAAGCCTGCAAAGGATGGCGCACCCCATTGCCTTCAATGCGCTTCACCTGGCTGCGGCATGAGTACCCCGTCGCCAGGCAGCGGTTACGCGGCAGACGCTGCATCGCCTGGTGCCATGAAAGCTCGTAAATACCGAGTGAATTGGCATGATTCTTCACTTCATGACCGTAAGTACCAGCCATCCCACAGCACCCGACGCTGACATTCTCCAGCTTCGCGCCGAAACGGGCAAAGATAGATGCCCACTGCGCAGGCGCACCCGGTAGCGCGGTGACTTCGGTGCAATGCCCAAAAAGATACCACGGCTCGCCGCTAATATTTTGCGACTCACGCTTTTCCAGCGCCAGAGGTAGCCACTCATGCACCAGCTGCACATGGAAATCCCCCCGCTTTTCACCCAGCACCAGTTTGTACTCATCGCGATAGCACAATACCAGCGCCGGATCGACGCCCACCATTGGCATACCCAACTGTGCAACACGCTGCAAAAAATCAGCCGTTTTCTGCGCCGTCTTCGCAAAGCGTTGCAGGAACCCTTTAATATGCTGCGCCTTGCCGTTCGGTGAAAAGGGCAACACCACCGGCCTGTAGCCGAGTTTTTCCGCCAGCCGGACAAAATCCGCAACCACGCCGGCATCGTAATAGCTGGTAAAAGGGTCCTGCACCACCAGCACAGTTTTGGCTTTTTGTTGCGCGTCCAGCTGTTCCAGTTGCTCAAGCGTCAAATTCGCCGTGCGGTGTCCTACCAGCTGGCGTTGCAGCGAAGGCACCGACAGCAGCGGTAAATCCACCATGCCAACATGCTTCTGCGCCAGCCCTCGCACCCACGGCTGGCTCATAAAAAAGTTAAATGTTTTTGGCGCTCGCGCCATCAGCGGTGCATAGCTTTCTACCGTAGCAACCAGATGATCGCGCACCGGTCGCAGGTAACGGCTGTGATAAAGTTGCAGGAAACGGGAACGAAACTCCGGCACATCGATTTTAATCGGGCACTGCGTCGAACACGCTTTGCAGGCAAGACAGCCGGACATCGCCTCTTTGACTTCATGAGAGAAGTCGTACTCGCCGCGTTTTGCATGCCAGCTATTGCGGGTTCGTTCAATAAGCGTACGCAGGCTGGCGCGTTTGCCCGGCAATTCTTTTTCCAGCATCAGCGGATCGACGCCACGGTCAGCCAGCAGGCGTAACCATTCACGAACCAGCGTTGCGCGCCCTTTGGGCGAGTGAATACGGTTAGAGGTAATTTTCATTGACGGGCACATCGGGCTTTTCACATCAAAGTTAAAGCACAGCCCGTTGCCGTTACACTCCATCGCCCCTCGCCACGACGTGCGCACAGCCAGCGGGATCTGCCTGTCCCATGTGCCACGTTTGACATCGCTCACCTGCTTCATCGGCGCATCAATGCCCTGTGGCGGGCAGATTTTCCCCGGATTCAGGCGATTATGCGGATCGAACGCCGCTTTGATTTTACGCAGCTCAGCATAAAGTTGCTCGCCAAAGAATGCCGGACTGTATTCTGCCCGGAAACCTTTACCGTGCTCGCCCCACAACAAGCCCCCGAACTTCGTGGTCAGCGCGACAATCTCATCCGAGAGCGTTTTCATCAAAATCTCTTGCTGGGGATCGCACATGTCCAGCGCCGGGCGCACATGCAGCACCCCGGCGTCCACATGCCCAAACATGCCATAACTTAAGCCGTGGCTATCAAGCAGCGCACGAAACTCAACAATGTACTCGGCAAGATGTTCCGGCGGTACGCAAGTGTCTTCTGCAAACGGAATCGGTTTGGCCAGCCCTTTGGCGTTGCCGAGCAAGCCAACCGCTTTCTTGCGCATTGCATAAATACGCTCAATACCGGCGAGATCCTCACACACCTGCCAGCCAATCACGCCGCCCTCGCCGTTTGCCATCAAAGTATCAAGACGCTGGCACAACGACTCGACCTGCGCGTCAATCATTGGCTGGTCGTCTCCGGCGAACTCGACGATATTGAGGCCAAGCAGCGTTTTATCCGGCACATCAGTGATTAATTCTTTAACCGAATGCCAGACGATATCTTCCCGCGCCAGATTAAGGACTTTTGAGTCGACGGTCTCAACCGACAACGCTCGCGCTTCAACCATAAAAGGCGCATTGCGTAACGCGGAGTCAAACGAGTCATATTTTACATTAACCAGCCGCCGCACTTTCGGCAGCGGCGTGATATCCAGGCGAGCTTCGGTGATAAATGCCAGCGTGCCTTCAGAACCCGTCAGAATGCGGGTGAGATCGAAAGCGGTCATCTCCTCATTAAAGACGTGGCGTAAATCGTAGCCGGTGAGAAAACGATTAAGTTTGGGGAATTTTTCGAGGATCAGCTGACGGTTATCGCGACAGCACTCCAGCACGGTTTTATAAATCCGCCCGATGGATGTGCTGGCCTGGCCTAAACTTTCAGCAAGCGCGACCGGCATGGCCTGGGTATCAAGAATATCGCCGCCCAGCAGCACTGCGCGTACGCCCAGTACGTGATCGGAAGTTTTCCCGTATACCAGCGATCCTTGCCCGGAAGCATCCGTATTAATCATGCCGCCGAGGGTCGCGCGGTTACTGGTCGACAGCTCCGGCGCGAAGAAGAATCCATACGGTTTGAGATACTGGTTGAGCTGATCTTTAATCACTCCGGCTTCAACACGCACCCAGCCCTCTTGCGGGTTGATCTCAATGATGCGGTTCATGTAACGGGACATATCAACAATAATGCCCTGATTAAGGGCCTGCCCGTTAGTGCCCGTGCCACCGCCGCGCGGCGTGAAGACCAGCGAGCTAAAACGCTCTTCGGCGGCGATGCGCGTAATCAATGCCACATCTGACGTTGAGCGCGGAAACACGACGGCATCGGGTAAGAGCTGGTAAATACTGTTGTCCGTTGCCATCAATAGCCGGTCGGCATAACTGGTGGCGGTATCGCCGGTAAAACCTTGTTGCTCAAGTGCCTGCAAAAATTTGAGCACCAGTTGAACGAGACCCGGTGCCTGGGAAATCTGTGGGATCATTATGCTTGACCCTGCCTGACTGTTGGATGTTGTGAATATTTTATCGTTTGCTATCTGCATTCATCGTTTTATCACATTTTTTTCTTATATGCGCCTTGAGAATTACAGGCACAATCGGGCTGGGCAAAAGCGGTTAAATCATTGATGATTGCTGCGGGTTCCCTCCACTCAAAAAGGTGTGTTACGTATATGGTTGATTTACGTCAGTCCAGGGATGTACCGCAAACCATGCTGTCGGTACTGTTTTTAGCCATCATGATAATCGCTTGCCTGTGGGTCGTGCAGCCGTTCATTCTCGGCTTTGCCTGGGCAGGCACGGTCGTTATCGCCACCTGGCCGTTGCTGCTGCGCCTGGAGCGTGTGCTGTTTGGCCGCCGTTCTCTGGCGGTGCTGGCAATGATGATTCTGTTGATCCTGCTGTTTATTATCCCCGTCGCGCTGCTGATTAACAGCCTGGTGGATTCCAGCGGCCCGGTCATTCATGCCGTGACGACCGGGGTAACGTCACCACCGGATCTGGCGTGGCTGCACACTATTCCCCTGGTGGGCGATAAACTCTATACCGGCTGGCATAATTTGCTGGATATGGGCGGCAGCGCAATCATGGCGAAACTGCGCCCCTATGTGGGAGCAACAACCACATGGTTTGTCGGTCAGGCGGCGCATATTGGCCGTTTTATGCTGCATTGTGGCCTGATGCTGTTGTTCAGCGCCCTGCTCTACTGGCGTGGTGAAAAAGTGGCGCTCGGTATCCGCCACTTTGCCGTGCGGCTGGCCGCAAGCCGTGGCGATGCCGCCGTGCTGCTTGCAGGCCAGGCAATTCGCGCGGTTGCGCTGGGTGTGGTCGTTACTGCGCTGGTGCAGGCCGTGCTGGGTGGTATTGGTCTGGCGGTGGCGGGTGTGCCTTACGCGACGCTGTTTACCGTGCTGATGCTGCTGACCTGCCTGGTTCAACTCGGCCCCTTACCGGTACTGATACCGGCAATTATCTGGCTTTACTGGAGCGGCGATTCGACCTGGGGCACTGTGCTGCTGGTGTGGAGTGTCATCGTGGCAACGCTGGATAACTTTATCCGCCCGGTGCTTATCCGCATGGGTGCTGACTTGCCGCTGATCCTGATCCTCTCCGGGGTGATTGGCGGCCTGGTCGCCTTTGGCATGATCGGGTTGTTTATCGGCCCGGTGCTGCTCGCCGTCTCCTGGCGCCTCTTCTCTGCCTGGGTGAATGAAGTCCCTCTGCCCCAGGAGACAGCAAGTCGCGCCCTTAATGATGCACCGCCGCCTGATGATCCTGCCTGAGTAAATTAAGGCGGGGAAGCCCGCCTTAAATATTATTAAGTATTACTTATCAATTTGCACTGATAATTCTGAACGGTGCCGCTAATTTCCCGCAAAATGCCCCTTTAGCCGCAAATATTCTTTACGCTTGTTTAACTAATGAGACGAATCTGATCGACGCAAAAATCCCCCGCGCCTACTATTAGCTCAAGGTTATAAATCAACACCTTGATTTATAAGCATGGAAATCCCCTGAGTGAAACAACGAATTGCTGTGTGTAGTCTTTGCCCATCTCCCACGATGGGCTTTTTTTTATGCAGCCCTTTTTACCCAATACAAATCCGCTCCGTTCTTGCAAACGCATTATTTAAATAAACCTGCAGGGCGCACTCCCTTGCCCCCCGCCGTCTGACGAATTATTTACTGCCTGCTTTCACCTCGCAGCGACTGAGCATTTTCCATGCCGGAGGCAAGATGCGGGTTTCACCTTCGACAACGACCGTTACCGTTCCGCGAATATCGGCCGACGACGCGCCAACGCGCAACTCAAACTCTCCCGGCTCCACAACACGTTTGCCGTCCCGTCGCGTAAAGTTGAGCATATCGACCGGCAGGGTAAAGGTGAGCGTTGCCGTTTCGCCCGGTGAGAGCGTCACGCGCTGGAAGGCCTTAAGCTCCTGCACCGGGCGCACCATCGAGGCTACCTTGTCCCTGACATAGACCTGCACGACCTCGCTACCGCTGCGCTCGCCGCTATTGGTAATTTCACACTGCAGCTGGATCTCGCCCTCAATAGCCACCTGCGGCGTAAGAAGCGCCGGTGCGCTATAGGTGAACTGCGTCCAGCTCAGGCCATAACCAAAGGGATAGTTTGAACCGAAGTGGAAAGCGAACGGTGCACCGCCGCTTTTTAACTTATGGTTGTAGTAATACGGCATCGCGCCTGCGCTGTGCGGTACGCTTACCACCAGCCTGCCCTGCGGCTCTTCCCGCCCGGTCAGGACATCGGCGATAGCCCACCCGCCTTCCTGGCCCGGTGCCCACGCCAGCAGCCATGCGGCGACCTGCGACTCCAGCCCCTGCAGGTTGTAAGGACGCCCGCCGGTCATGACCACTACGACCGGCTTGCCGGTCGCGACCAGCGCCTCCAGCAGTTGTTGCTGGACGCCAGGCAGCGTCAGGCTGTCGGTATCGGAACCTTCCCCCACCGTGCCGCACTGAAACAGCCCGGCCAGATCGCCCACGCACGCGACAATGACATCACTCTGCTCTGCGGTGTGCACCGCTTGCGCTATCAGGCTCGTATCTGTGGAGACGAGTGATTGCTGGATCGGTTTTCCCGAAGCATCGCCGGGGAAGACCGGCGCACCCGACGTGCGCTTTTCGATAATATGGCAGCCCTTCGCGTAGCGTACCCTGCTCTCACCAAGCTGCTGGCGCAGCGCCGTAAGCGGCGTAGTGACCTGCGACACCTCTTCCTGCATGTCGCTGATAATCAGATGCACCGGGAAACTGTACCCGCTCAGCATCGCCAGCGGATCGTCTGCCGTCGGGCCAATCACGGCCACGTTAAGCCCACTGGCGAGCGGTAAGGCGCCGTTATTTTCCAGTAGTGTTAATGAACGCGTGGCGGCTGCACGCGCTACCGCTTTGCTTTCATCAGACTGCAGCGAGATAGCGTTTTCATCGATGAAAGGATGCTCAAAAAGACCTAGCCGGAATTTCACCGCCAGCACGCGGGCCACTATTTCGTCGATCTTTTCCATGGTGATAAGACCCCGCTCAACAGCCTCGCCCAGATGCTGCGCGCAGTCGCCTTTCGGTAGCTCCACATCAAGCCCGGCATTAAAGGCCAGAGCCGCAGACTCTGCCGCATCGTGCGCAACGCCGTGGTGCTGATGCAACAAGCTGACACCCCCATAATCCGCAACCACAATGCCATCAAAACCCCACTGCTCGCGCAGCACAGTCGTAAGCAGAAAATGGTCACTGTGCCCTGGCTGGTTATCGATATCATGATAGGCAGGCATCACCGAACCGGCTTTTGCCAGCTTCACCGCCATTTCAAATGGCAGCAAAAAGATATCGCTCAGTTCACAAAAACCGAGGTGTACCGGGGCGTGGTTACGCGCGCCTTCACTAAAAGAGTGGCCAACATAGTGTTTGAGCGTCGCCAGCATATCTCTGTGCTCACCCTGCAACCCTTCGACATACGCGCAGGCCATCACGCCAACAAGCCAGGGGTCTTCGCCAAAGGTCTCTTCCGTACGCCCCCAGCGCACATCGCGTGAGACATCCAGCACCGGTGCCAGCCCTTGTTTACAGCCAACGGACCGTGCCTCTTCACCTATCTGTTTCGCCACATGTTTAATGAGCGCCGGGTCCCAGGTCGAAGCATAATTTAAGGACGAGGGAAACAGCGTGGCGTCTTTACACAACAGGCCAACCAGGCACTCTTCATGGAACATCGCCGGGATGCCGAGGCGGGTCTCCTCAACTAGCGTTTTTTGTAATCTGTTCGCTGCCCTCACACCGCTTAACGCATCAACAATATGTGTGCCCAACGGGCGTGTTACCTGCCCGATGCCCAGCATCAACTGCTCTTTCAACGCAGCCTGAGCGCCGGCACCGGAAAATTCATCACTCAAATCGCTGCGCTCGCGATGCGCGCCATCTTCTGCCAGCACCAGCCATAAGGCATGCATTTGCGCGAATTTTTCCTCCGGTGTCATGCGGGCCAGCAAATCCGCCACACGTTCGGCGGCGGGTCGGTTTGCATCCTGATAAATTGCAGTCATTGTGTTACTCCTGAGTGGCTGAATTGATGGCAATCTGTGGCTGAGGTTCCTCGTCACGGGCATCTCGTTTACGCAGCAGCGCCTGCGCAATTTCGTCCGCAACGCGGCTGTTCAGTTTGTAGCGGGTCAGCAACAGCACCATGCAGATAAACAACAGGCATGGGATCAGTGTGAAAAGCGCGTTGATAGTGCTGAGCACTTCCGGGCTTTGCTGGGTCTGATTAGGCAGATAGTCCACCGCGCCGAGCACCCAGCCGACAACGGCACCGCCCAGCGCCAGGCCAAATTTGATGGCGAACAGCGCCGTGGAGAACACCAGGCCATCAAGCCGCCGCCCGCTGCGATGCTCTTCATAATCCACCACATCGGAGAACATGGTCCATTGCAGCGGCGTGGTCAGATTCTGGATAAAGCTAAACACGATGTTGAGGGTAAAAATGAGCCACACTTGCGACGGTGGGATAAAGAAGATAAGCGCAGCGAACACAATAAACGTCACGATTGTCCACTGATAGGCGCGCAGGCGGTCAAATTTCCCCAGCAACCGCTCGGATAACAGCGCACCACATAATGCAGCCACCATCCCGGCGATGATAAAGGTAAAAACCAGATCCGGGCGCTGCAGAACATATTTGACGTAGTACATGGTTGCCGAGCCGCGTGTGACCACGGCCGTGAGCAGCAGCACATTAAAGACAAACACAATGCGCCATTGGCTGTTTGCCGCCAGTAATTTTAAGTCGCTGACTAAAGAACCCGAGCTGTCGTTGCGCGGCATATAGCGCTCACGGGTCATAAGAAAGCAGCCGAAAAACAGCACAATGCCGAGTAGCCCCATCATGCCCATGGCATAGAAATACCCTTTCTGATCGTTGCCGTCGCCAAGATGGGCGACCAACGGCAGCGCGACAACGGTAACGATCAGGCCGCCGATAAATGACAGACCGAAGCGCCAGGACTGAAGCGAATGACGCTCGTGCGGATCCATAGTCAGCGCGCCGGGCATGGCGCAGTAGGGCACATTAATTGCCGAGTAGATGAAACTCAGGATGGTATAGGTCACGCAGGCGTAGATGATTTTTGCTGTTGGACCCACGTCCGGAACATAGAAGGTTATGATGCAGCTCACGCCAAACGGAATAGCAAACCACAAAAGCCAGGGCCGGAAGCGGCCGTGCCGGGTTTGCGTGCGATCCACCAGCGCGCCAATACAGGGGTCAACAAATGCATCCACCACGCGTACCACTAAAAACATCGTGCCCATGATGGCGGCGGGTAATCCAAAGACATCCGTGTAGAAATATGCCAGAAACAGCGTCGCCGTTTGCCAGACCAGCGCGCTTGCCATATCACCGAGGCCATAGCCGATTTTATCTTTCGTTTGCAGGAGAGAGGGAATGGTCATTTCTTTCAGCCTTGTGAGGTGAAACAGTTCGTCCAACCTGACGTGGAAATTGCTCCACGCCGCTCACTTCTGGCTAAAGTATTAGAACAAGCCTGACGGCGGACAATTGTAATAATTGCCAGGCTTTTTATGATTTTTGGTTAATGTGATCGAAGACAAATTCTGCTATGAAACAAAAAAAATCCCCGACATTGCGTCGGGGATTTTCGTTAAGTTCTTATTTTTTCAGCTCGGCAAGGCTGAGCCAGGTTTGCACCACGGTGTCCGGGTTAAGGGAAAGACTGTCGATTCCCTCGTCCATCAACCATGCGGCAAAATCTTCATGATCGGACGGCCCCTGCCCGCAGATACCGACATATTTGCCCTGCTTTTTCGCCGCGCGGATAGCCATCGAAAGCAGCGCTTTCACAGCGTCATTGCGCTCGTCAAACAGTTCAGACACCACGCCGGAGTCACGATCCAGACCCAGCGCCAGCTGCGTCATATCGTTGGAACCGATAGAGAAGCCATCAAAATGCTCAAGGAACTGCTCTGCCAGCAGCGCATTGGACGGGATCTCGCACATCATAATGATTTTCAGCCCGTTCTCGCCGCGTTTTAACCCCTGGCGCGCCAGTTCGTCCACCACGGCTTTTGCCTGTTCAACGGTGCGAACAAAGGGGATCATAATTTCAACGTTGGTCAGCCCCATGTCGTTGCGCACGCGTTTTACCGCCTCGCACTCCAGCGCGAAACAGTCGCGGAAGCTGTCGGCAACATAGCGGCCTGCGCCACGAAAGCCCAGCATCGGGTTTTCTTCTTCCGGCTCATACCGCGCGCCGCCGACCAGGTTCGCGTACTCGTTCGATTTAAAATCGGACAGACGCACAATGACGCGTTTCGGGAAGAACGCCGCGCCCAGCGTCGAAATCCCTTCCGTCAGACGCCCGACATAAAACTCTCTTGGCGAGTCGAAACCTTTCATCATTTCGCGGATTTCGTTTTGCAGCGCCGGCTCCTGGTCGTCAAACTCCAGCAGCGCACGCGGATGCACGCCAATCATCCGGTTGATGATAAATTCCAGACGCGCCAGGCCCACCCCTTCATTTGGCAGGCAGGCAAAATCAAAGGCGCGATCCGGGTTACCCACGTTCATCATAATTTTCAGCGGCAGATCCGGCATGGTGTCAATGCTGGAGCTTTTCACACTAAAATCTAACAGGTCTGCGTAAACGTAGCCGGTATCACCTTCGGCGCAGGAGACGGTCACTTTTTCGCCATCCTTCATGCGCTCAGTCGCATCGCCGCAGCCCACAACCGCCGGGATCCCCAGTTCGCGCGCGATGATCGCCGCATGGCAGGTACGCCCGCCACGGTTGGTGACAATCGCCGCCGCTTTCTTCATGATCGGTTCCCAGTCCGGGTCGGTCATGTCAGTCACCAGCACATCGCCAGGCTCGATACGGTTCATTTCGCTGATGTCCTGAATGACTTTCACTTCACCCGCGCCGATGCGATGACCAATCGCACGACCTTCGGCAACAATTTTGCCCTGCGCGTGCAGCGTGTAACGCTCCATCACCTGACCACGCGAACGCACGGTTTCCGGGCGCGCCTGCACGATAAAGAGCTTGCCGGTATGGCCATCTTTCGCCCATTCAATATCCATCGGACGACCATAGTGTTTCTCAATCTGCACGGCTTGTTTCGCCAGGGCCTGGACTTCGTCGTCCGTGAGCGAGAAGCGATCGCGGTCGGCCTGCGGAACATCTTCGATTTGCACCTGTTTGCCATGCTCCTGATCCGGAGCATAAATCATGCGAATCTTTTTCGACCCCATGGTACGGCGCACGATAGCCGGGCGATCGGCCGCCAGCGTCGGTTTATGCACGTAGAATTCATCAGGGTTTACCGCGCCCTGCACCACCATCTCGCCAAGCCCCCATGCCGAGGTGATAAACACCACCTGATCAAAACCAGACTCGGTATCGATAGAGAACATCACGCCGGAAGAACCGATGTCGGAGCGCACCATACGCTGAACGCCCGCAGAAAGCGCAACACCACGGTGATCGTAACCCTGATGCACGCGATAAGAGATGGCGCGATCGTTAAACAGAGAGGCAAAGACGTGCTTGATAGCGACCAGCACCGCGTCATAGCCCTGCACGTTGAGGAAGGTTTCCTGCTGCCCGGCAAAGGAGGCGTCCGGCATATCTTCCGCCGTTGCAGAAGAGCGCACGGCAAATGAGGCCTCGCTATCGCCTTCCGACAACGTGGCATAAGCGTCATGCACCGCTTTTTCCAGCTCCGGCGTGAAAGGGGTTTCAACCACCCACTGGCGGATCTGCGTACCGGCTTTAGCCAGCGCGGCAACATCATCAATATCCGTCTTATCCAGCAGATCATAAATACGCTGATTCAGCCCGCTTTGTTCCAGGAACAAGTTAAAGGCTTCAGAGGTGGTTGCAAAACCATTCGGCACGGAAACACCCATGCCGGACAGATGAGTAATCATTTCACCAAGGGAGGCATTTTTGCCCCCAACTCTGTCTACATCATTCATGCCGAGTTGGTCATACCAAAGCACCAACGGAGACGAGTCATTGTTGGACATCGAAACAATCCTTTTGTGATATATGAGTGGGTTTATTACGCCTGACTACGTATTAATCCTGGCATAATTAATTTCGCAGAAAAAACGGTGAATCGTGTAAGCAAAGCGGAATTACCCTTTTTCAGACAGTTACCAGGTAATTAATCACCTGTCGATAATAGTTTTTCCGCTATAACCCTTCTTTTACTATGACTTTTTAAAAAACAGCCAATATTCATTTAAAAAAATAAAAACGTCATTTCATTTTAAAAATAAGACAAAGGGTATACGCATGATTAAGAATTTACTTTATGCTTTCAGAGAATTGCGTAAGAGACTCAGGATGCTTAAATGGACAGCTCTGTTGATCGCCACGTGTTTTATATTTCCGATGGTACCGCTATCACCGCCGAGGTATTAGGGCATGCGGTGATGTCTCAATTTCCCGTCGCCGTCAGCAGCATTACTCTGCCTTTCGTGGAAAATGAGAGCCGGGCCAAAGCCGTCAAAGAACAAATCGATGCCATCTACCAGCAAACCGGCAATCGCCCGCTAGTTTTTTATTCTATTGTTCTGCCGGAAATTCGCGCCATTATTTTGCAAAGCGAGGGATTTTGTCAGGATATCGTCCAGGCGCTGGTCGCCCCGTTGCAGCAGGAATTAAAGCTCGATCCCACGCCGATTGCCCATCGTACGCATGGTCTTAATCCCGGAAATTTAACCAAATATGATGCCCGCATCGCCGCCATTGATTACACCCTTGCGCACGACGACGGAATTTCTTTGCGTAATCTTGATCAGGCCCAGGTGATTTTACTTGGCGTTTCGCGCTGTGGAAAAACACCCACCAGCCTCTACCTTGCAATGCAATTTGGTATTCGCGCAGCCAACTATCCCTTTATTGCCGACGATATGGATAACCTGATACTTCCCGCCGCGCTGAAACCGCTGCAGCATAAATTATTTGGTCTGACCATTAATCCAGAAAGGCTGGCTGCCATTCGCGAAGAGCGTCGGGAAAATAGCCGTTATGCGTCGTTACGCCAGTGCCGTATGGAAGTGGCTGAAGTCGAAGCGCTCTATCGTAAAAACAATATTCCTTGTCTTAACAGTACCAATTACTCCGTGGAAGAAATTGCCACCAAAATGCTCGATATCATGGGGCTGACTCGCCGCATGTACTAATAAGCTAGTGCATGAGTGCAATTTGCGTTATGATGCCGCCTCGTGGCGTGATGCGTATCACAGGGACACTTGAAATAAGCCGGGATTGGTTTAAGGTGTTGCGCATTACTTCCGGCATCATACGCCGATGAAGCACATTTTTTTTGAGACTCTCCATGAACAAAACCGATGAACTACGCACCGCGCGTATCGACAGGCTGGTGACGCCAGCTGAGCTGGCGCAGCGGTATCCTGTCACATCTGAAGTCGCTGCACATGTAACCAGCGCCCGCCGCCGGATTGAAAAAATTCTTAACGGTGAAGACCGCCGTCTGCTGGTGGTTATTGGCCCCTGCTCTATTCATGACGTTGATGCTGCGCTGGATTATGCGCGCCGCTTACAGGTCTTACGCGATAAACACCAGGCGCATCTGGAAATTGTGATGCGCACGTATTTCGAAAAACCACGCACGGTGGTGGGCTGGAAGGGGTTAATTTCCGACCCGGATCTCAACGGCAGCTATCGCGTGAATCACGGCATCGAACTTGCGCGCAAACTGCTGTTGCAGGTCAACGAGCTTGGTGTTCCCACCGCCACAGAATTTCTCGATATGGTGAATGGTCAGTTTATCGCTGATTTGATCAGCTGGGGCGCGATTGGCGCACGCACCACGGAGAGCCAGATTCACCGTGAAATGGCCTCGGCGCTCTCCTGCCCGGTCGGGTTCAAAAATGGCACCGACGGGAATATTCGGATTGCGGTCGATGCGATCCGTGCCTCACGCGCCAGCCATATGTTCCTTTCGCCGGATAAAAACGGGCAGATGACCATCTATCAAACCAGCGGCAATCCGTACGGCCACATCATTATGCGCGGCGGCAAAAAACCGAACTACTTTGCAGAAGATATTGCGCACGCCTGCGCGACGCTGCGTGAGTTCGATTTGCCACAACAGCTGGTGGTGGATTTCAGCCACGGTAACTGCCAGAAACAGCATCGCCGCCAGCTCGATGTTTGCGACGAGATCTGCACGCAAATCCGTAACGGTTCAACCGCTGTTGCCGGGGTGATGGCGGAAAGCTTCCTGCAGGAAGGCACACAAAAAATCGTTCATGGCCAGCCACTCGTGTACGGCCAGTCTATCACCGATCCTTGCCTGAGCTGGGAAGACAGCGAACTGTTGCTGAAAAACCTGGCTGAGGCGGTCGCGACTCGCTTCTGACTCAGTCCCGCCGTTCGCGGCGGGACACGCCGCTTTCTGCCAAAGAGGGAAAACAGGCTTGCCACCCTTGCGCATTTTACTGATAATGATAATCATTGTATGGATGATTTGCGTTAAGGATAGCGAAACGATGACGGAAAGCACGCCCGCAGTACCTACCAGCACCACTCAGCCTGCCAGTACCCGTATCACCGCCGACGATCGCCGCATCAGCAGCCAGACGCTGCTAGGCGATGATGGCCGGGTGGTGATTGAACACAATGGCCAGCAGTACTTATTGCGCCAGACCCTGGCCGGCAAACTGATCCTGACCAAATAACCTAACTGGAGCAGCTCACTTCCAGCCGCCTTCCCCAGTCCGGCGGCCGGGCGACATAATCATCGCTGCGGTCGCTGAAAGGCTCGCGCAAAGCAGCATGTAGCCGCTCCAGCTCATCCGTTTCTCCTTTCTCTGCCGCATCAATGGCCCGCTGCGCCAGCCAGTTACGCAGCACCATCGCCGGGTTAGCGCCCTGCATATGCTGGCGGCGCATATCGTCCTCCACCGTTTCCTGTTGCAGGCGCGCCCGGTAGGCCGAAAACCAGCTATCAAACGCCGCCCGGTCAATAAATTCATCGCGCAGCGGGGAATCCGCACGGTGTTGCTCGGTTAGGCCAAGCAGACGGAAGGTGCGCGTGTAATCGCTGCCTTCACGCGCCATCAACGCAAAGAGGTGATTAAGCAGCTCGTTATCCCCCTTCTCTTGCGTAAACAGCCCCAGCTTCCGGCGCATCAGAACGCCATATTCTGTAAGCAGGTGATGCTGATACTCATCAAGCGTCGCATTTAACGACTCGACATTGATAAAGGGCGATAATGTTTGCGCCAGACGCTGTAAATTCCACAGCGCCACCGCAGGCTGATTATCAAAGCTGTAACGCCCCTGATAATCGGAGTGGTTACAGATAAATCCCGGCTGATAATCATCGAGAAAACCGAACGGACCGTAATCAATCGTTAAGCCAAGAATTGACATATTGTCCGTATTCATCACGCCATGGGCAAAGCCAACCGCCTGCCAGCGGGCAATCAGCGCAGCGGTACGCCGCACTACATCGCGAAACCATTCAACGTATTTATCGCTCTCGTCCTGCAACTGCGGCCAGTGATGGCGGATAACGTAATCCGCCAGCTGCTGCACTTTTTGTGGTTCGCGTCGATAATAGAAGTGCTCAAAATGACCAAAGCGCACATGGCTTTCGGCGATGCGCATCAGCATTGCACCCCGCTCAGGCGTTTCGCGTATTACCGGCGTGTCGCTGGTAACGATACTGAGCGCACGGGTGCCGGGAATGCCCAGATAATGCATCGCCTCTGACGCCAGGCTTTCGCGAATGGTGGAGCGCAACACCGCCCGGCCATCGCCCATCCGTGACCAGGGCGTCAGTCCCGCGCCCTTCAGATGCCAGTCGCGGGTGCTGCCATCCGGCAGTTGCTGCTCACCGAGCAAAATTCCGCGACCATCACCGAGTTGCCCGGCCCAGACGCCGAACTGATGACCGCTGTAAACCTGCGCCAGTGGCGACATGCCCGGTAGCAGCGTTTCGCCACCCCAGACACCTGCACCGTTATCAGGATGAAAAAGCGTTTCTGGTACACCCAGCTCGCGGGCCAGCGGTTCGTTTCGCCAGAGCAGCCGGGCATTTTCTAACGGCGTGGGCGATAAGGCTGTGTAAAAATCCGGCAATTCATCTCGCCAGTGAGTCGTAAAAGTCAGGGACATAGCACCTCCAGCCTTTAGTGTAGTGCTATCCGGCGGCTTTAAACACGGGCTAAAAGCAGGGCTATGGATGAACGAGGGTCGTGATATGCGCAGGAACAACGGCTGGCCATAACGCGCCTTGCATGGCGCTGAAATGAAACGGCGCAACGCGCGCAAGAATATTTTCGTTATCAATACCGGCTATCATCACCGCTTCGCAATAAGGAGCAACCTGAGAAACAATAGCCCGCATAAAAGGTTCAAACGATCGGCTGGTTAATCGCTGGTGAACAAAATTTTTATCTAACATAACGCGATGAAATAAACCATCAAATATTGCTTTAGTAGATGCGCCACCCGCACCGAAATTACTCAGCATCAGCGGATGTTTTTTCTTCAATAATACTAATGAATGGTTTTCCTGCCCCTTATTTAAACCGGGATAGTTCTCATTGATTATAAATTCTAAAAATGGATATTTTTCCACATGGGCAGCAAGTTGCTCATCCTGTAATAACTTGTCAACAACAAGCGGAGTAATATTAATCCAGGCAATTAATTTGTGCTGAATGAAAAATAGTTTGCAGGACTCCAGCAGCGACAATTGCTCGCTGAACAGCATCAGGGTTTCTTGCTCAGTAAGCCGCGGCAACACCAGCTCTGCGGGCGCGCGGACGTTATTGTCGCGACCGATAAAGTTAATGACGACTTCCAGCCCCTGAAGCATGCCGTTACTCTTTCTCGCAGGGAGAAATAAATATTCGGTATGATAAGTATCCTCCAACGACACGATCATGGCATCAGCCCCGCATGAAAGATATTTCCCGACATTTTCAGACACAGATAACCGTCGATTACGCTCACTAAGTTTATTCTAAATGACCGCATTGTTCTCCATTCTATATTGGGACTCTCCGGCTTATTTTACAGGTAACAACGGTGGAAAGCATACAGTAATTATCACTGTACGCTAATCCTGATGAATTTATTAAAATTTAGTGAGCGGAAATAGAGGAAATATCCTGGTTTTCGCGCATTCAGATACGGCGCGCCTGCCAGAAATTTTTACGCCAGTAGACATTATCAAGAGAGGAACGAATCACCCCACGGCTGGTGGAGGCATGGATAAATGCATTATCAGTATCATAAATACCGACATGCAGACCATTATCGCCGGAGCCGGTTTTAAAGAACACTAAATCGCCGGGCAACAGATCGTCTTTATCGATTTCTGTGCCAATTTCTGCCTGCTGGCGCGTTTCGCGCGGCAACTGAAGGGCAAATTTATCCCGAAAGGTCATCAGCACAAACCCGGAGCAGTCCACGCCAGCATGGCTCATGCCGCCATAGCGATACGGCGTACCATGCCATTCGCTAAGCTGATCATTCAGATTAGCGATAACGGTGATGGAGTCTGATAGTCTTGGATTTGGTGAGGGCGCGCGATGAGAGCTACATCCTGCAAGGAACAACGCCAGCGCCACAATAAACCCGATACGCATCCTTAAATAAGCCTCTTTTATCTTTTTTCTCAGAATAATCTACCGTGAGAATCAGATAAATAGCAAGCCGCCTTTTATCAGGTACAGGCAATCAGCAAGTGGTGCCCTTCTATGTCCAGCCTGCGAAACGGTACGCCGTAAGCGCCAGCAAGATGCGGCGGCGTGAGTACCTCTTCACGCGGCCCGCTTTTGAGAAGCTTGCCGCGGCTTAATAACCACGCCTGATGCGCGTGGCGCAACGAATGATTCAGATCATGGCTACTCATCACCACGCTAACGCCTGCAGCCACCAACTCGCTGATCAGCCTGTCCAGCGCCGCCTGCTGTGCGACATCAAGACTGTTCATTGGCTCATCCAGCACTAAAAGCTGCCCGTCAGGATTGCCGGATGGATGGATTTGCACAATTACCGCCGCCAGTCTTGCCCGCTGCCATTCGCCGCCGGAGAGCTGGTTAACTGCGCGGCCCAGCTTATCTTCCAGCCCAAGTTTGCTGGCGATTTCTGTCATCAGCGTCGTTTGCGTTCTGTCGCGCTGATGCAACGACAGATAGTGCCAGAGCGGCATAGCAAACGGCGGCATCTGCTGCTGAGCAAGATAGGCCCGGTGGCGCGCCAGGCTTTGCGCCGACCAGCTTTCCAGCGGTTGCGCGTTAAACAAAACGTCGCCCTGCCCGCTGGTAAGACCGGCCAGACGTGCGAGCAGCGTGCTTTTGCCTGCACCGTTTGGCCCGACCAGATGCAAAATCTCCGCACGCTTAACCGAGGCCGTGATTGGCTCCAGCCTGCCAGCCATACTGACATCACGCAGTTCCAGCAGCATTATTTCGCCAGCGCCAGTTTGATAGCCTCCATGACTATCGGATCTTCAGGCGTCATATCCGGCGAGAAACGCTGAATAACCTGGCCATCACGGCCAATAAGGAACTTTTCAAAATTCCACAAAATATCGCCCGGTTCTTTCGGCGCGCGCCCCTTGCTGGCCATACGCTCATAAAACCCGCTGCTTTCAGGCGCAACCGCCGTCGGTGCCGCTGCTATCAATTTCTGATACAGGGGGTGGCGGTTTTCACCGTTGACGTCAATTTTGCTGAACAGGGGAAAGGTGACGCCATAAGTGGTGCTGCAAAATGTTTTGATCTCGTCTTCCGAGCCTGGCTCCTGGCCCAAAAACTGGTTGCAGGGAAAACCGAGCACGCAGAACCCGGCTTGCGCCCAGGCTTCGTGGATGTTTTCCAGCTGCTCATACTGCGGCGTGAGGCCGCACTTTGAGGCAACGTTCACCACCAGCAACACCTTGCCCCGGTAGCCTTCAAGCGTTGTGCGTTGCCCGTCAATGGTCGTCACTTCAGTATTCAGAATATCCTGTTGCATAGCGTACCCTCTATTGATACTGCGTTTTCGGGCTTAACGCCCGGCTTTTAATAATAACCAGATAAACACCGGCGCGCCCAGCGTGGCGGTCACCACGCCTATCGGCAGCTCGGCGGCACGCAGCGCCAGGCGAGCAATCACGTCGGCAAACAGCAGTGCCGTTGCACCTGCCAGCGCGCAGCCAGGCAGCAATACCCGATGATCGGCTAAACCACATAAGCGTAAAATATGCGGGATAACCAGGCCAATAAACCCAATCGCCCCTGCCAGCGCCACGCTGACGCCCACCATCCAGCCAGTTGCCACCACTAAAAAATTGCGCCACAACCACAGCGGCAACCCAAGCTGGCGGGCAGAAATTTCGCCCAGCGCCAGCACATTAAGCGGCTGTGATTGAAAACAGAGCCACACCATCACCGGCAGCAGCGCCAGCATGAGCCAGCTTTGCTGCCAGTCCACGCCGCCAAAGCCGCCCATCATCCAGTACATTAGCTGGCGTAAATCAAACGACGTAGAAAAGTAGACGGCCCAGGTCATAAAGGCACTGCAAATAATGCCCAGCGCGACGCCCGCCAGGAGCAGGCGGCTGGTTGAAAGATGGCGGCGCGCAAAGCGCAGCAGAATAAGGGTGACAATCAATGCCCCGGCGATAGCACAAACGCCCAGCCCCCAGTAGGGCAGCATTCCTCCGCCCAGTAACACGGCGGCTATCAGCCCAACACCCGCGCCGTTAGACACCCCCAGCAGCCCCGGCTCCGCCAGCGGATTTTCAAATAACGCCTGCATCACGGTGCCGGAGAGCGCCAGCGCGGCACCCACCAGCAGTACCGCCAGCGTACGCGGCAGCCGGATTTGCCAGACAAAGAGTTGCCCGCGTGCGCTGAACCAATCACCAGGGCCTATCCATTGATCGCCTGCGCAGAGGCTACAAAACAGGGCAAGCAGCGAAAGCAGCAGCAAGGCGCAAAGCCAGCGGCGGTTTCGTTGCTGTTGAAAGCGTGCATGTGACAGCATATTATCCGTTTTAATTATCGGTCAGGCGCCTGATTGTAAAATCGATACCTGTCGCTGAAAAGAAAAAAGGCCGCAGAGCGGCCATGAACACAAACAAAAATCAATAAGTTAGATAATTATCAAAGACTTACAGACACACAAAAACACAGCCAACCACAACAAATAACAGAGATGTGGTCACTTTGTGGATCTTACGCCAGACCGAACAAGCGACCATAAATTATCAATGAGCTGGTAATGAACGAGATTCTGGCTTGCCATATTTTTTGTTGCAGTTACTTCCAACTTGTAATCAGCATCATTTCTGGCATTACGCATCACTCTTAGCAATCGAGATATTTCCTGAAAACTCTGATTTTCTCTACTCAGGCTACCAATATGTTTTATTAATCCACTATGGTGATTAAATTCACGAGGTGGCATATCAACATTAGTTAAGCTATTATGATAGGCTGCATAGTAAGCACGTGAAATTACGTTTCTAAAACCAATCTCATCATTCCGCTTGTAACAATCTTTAGCGAAGTTAAAAAAATCAGAATTATTAACAGCCATGGACATACCCTTTAATTTCTCTTCCAATAGTGAATTATGGCTCAAGTTCGTACTCTAATGAATACCCTGATTCTATTTGTTTTTTTATTAAGCGATAATTCATCTCAGCAACTAAATCCGGATCATCAGTCTTAATATCAATAAAGCACGCCGCCGTTTTATCAGGAAAAACAACAACATCTATGTATCTAAATGTGACACCAAAATCATCAAGAACCCCCAGTGCAAGATACATAGATTCTTTGTAGTGTTCAGGCGTAGTAAGATTTAAATCATATGCCTGAAAAAGTTGGTTAATTTGTTTTGTCAACGATCGTTCAGCAAATTCTCTATCTGGGATATTCGTCATCATCTGGAGATATCTTTTTAATTTTTTCAATGAGTTATCGATATCACCGATTATATAATAGTAATAAGACACCATCCAGGAGAACCATAAATCATCTTTGAACTTTTCTTCATTTTTCAAAGCAAAATTAATCAATGCTGTATTTTTATTTAAATAAATTAAAATCACTCCATACGTTTTAAATATTTTTGGGTTATATGTTAATAAATGTTTTTCAAGAAAAAGGAGCGCCTCCTCCCCCTTACCAAACAAAGCATTAGCCATAGCAAATACGCATATTTCTTCAGCAAAGAGTAATTTATCCGATATTTTTACATAACGGTAATATTCAAGCTCAGACAGTCCCATCCCCATAGAGAATCTGTCAACAAGCTCGTTGTAACACAACTCAATTTTATTTTTAGGTTATATCATAATCTGCCCCTAGTGGATTAAACCTCACCGCATCCTGCAAGTAATCCGGCGCAAGATGGGCATAAATCATCGTTGTCTGAATCTTTGCGTGCCCCAGAATTTTCTGGAGCGTCAGAATATTGCCGCCGTTCATCATGAAATGACTGGCGAAGGTGTGGCGCAGCGCATGAACAGCCTGGCCGTCAGGAACATCAGGTGCGACCGTTTTGATGACATCGCGAACCAGTGGATAATCCAGCGTTGGAAACACTTGTTTCCCGCCCCGTTTTTTGATCTTTTCAAACAGATTTTCGGAGATCGGGACGGTGCGGTTTTTACTGTTCTTCGTTTTTGAAAAAGTGATTCGACAATGCAGAACGCGGCGTTGCTCCAGTGCCGCTACCTCGCCCCATCGTGCCCCGGTCGACAGAAGAATTTCGACAGCCAGCCGCTCATCGGGATTTTCAGCCAGCGCATCCAGCAACTGAACACATTCAGACTTACTCAGGTATCCCATTTCGCGCTCGTTAACCTTCATTCCTTTCAGACCTTGAATGGGGTTATCGTTAAGGAAATGGCCGGATGAGATGAGTGCACTAAACATCGCGCTTAACGCCCCAATCTCTCGATTTATGGTGCTGGGCTGTATCCCCTGCTCTATCCTGGACACACGTAGCTCGGTGAGCATCGTTGTATTAAGTTTATGCACGCACGGGTCATCCATTGCCTCACTCAAGCGCAGCAATTTAAGGCGCGTGTTATGCCCTGACTTCATTAGCTGGCCGTGGTATTTCCACCACAAGTCAATAAGCACTGACAGCGGGCGGCGATCAATAGAGTTTCCTTTCCACTCGTTGTTATGCTGTTGCGCCAGCACCCACCGCTCATATAAAACTGCATCCGATTTCGTTTTAAATTTTTTGCGAATGCGTTTGCCTTTACGCCCCTCAGGGCGCATGTCAAGAAGATACCCTCCCGGAATTGATTTTATGCTCATTCGTGAAACCCCAGCGTTACAAGACCACCATGCCCCCAGCGTTCCATGATTAGCCGGGCTGTGTGCCAGTCTTGCGGGGTTTTTGAGAAGGAGATGTGTTTTCTGGCCCATCAGGGGAGAGAGACGGACTGATCTGCCCAGCAGCCTCATTTGTTTTTCCTGTCATAAGCCAATTCATGTACTTAAAAAAGCGAGGATGATTAACAATCTTGATAAGCACTTCGCCCCCTATGTTTTCAATCCGCCCCGTTTCATAACGACGCAAAGTGCCGATAGGCACATCAATCAGGCCACAAAATTCTTCGCGCGTTAAATCCTCAGATTCACGAATCACTCTAATTTTTTCACCGATAAGCATTGACAGTGTTCCTATAAGTACACTAAGCTTGCGCACAAGGTGTGCTTATAAGTACACCAAGTCACAAACAACCACAGATAGCGCAGGTTATCACACATGGCAAAAGTCCTGAACACACACGAACAGGCAGACTTTGAGCGTTTAGCAGCGTTCTATCCCTACCGCGATGAGCATGGGTTACCAGTACTTGAAGAAAGCCTGAAAGATTACGCAAAGCGTACCAACCAAGCTGTTAACACAGTGAAAAGACAGGCTGACAGAGGTTCAATTCCCATCAACCAGGATGAAAAGAACTCAAGACGCACGGTAAACCTCTACGCAATTTTTCTGAAAACGATCAGAAACGCCGAGAAATACGTACAGATAACGAGATAGCAAGGTGTCTTTTTTTATGCTGAAGCAACGACGCAATTCTTCGCAGCAACGATTCCGACACGGCACGGAACGCCACGCTAACCGTTTCGCTACCAGTGCAGCACGTAGCAGCTCTCGCTATAGCCTGAGCGAAACGCACGCGACACTGGATGGCTACCCCGTAAAACAAATTGGCGAACACACCTGGCTGATTGAGAGAGCTGGAATCGTGGTTCACAGATGCCCGCGCAATCCGTTTACCGGAAACCGCATTTTTGCACTAAGCAGCGGCGACAATCAGTTCGGGCAGGATTTCACATTATACGAAGCACTACGCACGGTTGATCGTCTGCTTCGCGGGAAAAATTTTATTAAACAGGCTGATTTATAACAGGTGCTTTATGACCAAAGACCATGCACAAGGTGTATTTATCCGCTTTATTGATTTTCGCGGTGAACTGTTATTACGTGCATCAGCTATTGACGGAGTAGTTCCATCTGAAAAAAACGCAGCTACTTACGTTTATCTGAACGGCACGCGACTTACCGTGGAACTTCCGTACCAGACCGTACGAGAAATCATTAGCGAAGCTGAAAAGGCACATCAGGTTAATGGCGATGAACCCTATATCGAAATTATCTGCATGGATTCAGAAGCTGAAATTCAGAAAGCAGATTAAAGGCGTTGCGATGGACAAAGAATATAAAACTCTCATTAACAAAGCACTTGAGCGTTTTTATTTTCGCTTAAGCGCATCAGGCGCTCATGCTGAACATGCAGCCCGTGACTCATTGACCAGGGCAATCCGGAGTCTGTATGACGTGGCTTTTTACGCTGATGATCTGGATGCACTTAACGAACTTTCCGAGCTTATCTGTGCCGCAGAATGCGGGGAACATATTGAACCGTATAAGCTGGGGAATATCGCATGAGTATATTTATCTCATGGCTCGTTCTGATTATTTCAGTGGCCTGTGCCATTGGGATTATGCGAATTATTCATTCAGTAAAAAAGATTGAACGCTTTTTCACTGGCGAATAACAGCGCAAATAAAACCCCAGGTTAAATAAGAAAATGTAAAAACAATCCGCATTCGCGGAGGTATTCGCACACGCCAAGGAGGCGTAATGGCAATTAAGCATTTTCCTGTCGTTCGTTTCACCTCCAGAGGACGTGAATACGAGGTCGACGAACGCCTGATTACCACTATCGACAAACACCGTTCAGAAAAGGATGCACATCACATCTATCTCACTGACGGCACTTACTTCTGCGCCACCAACGTGGTGCGGGTAAATCTTATCCGACAAGTACAGGAGTCACTCAGATGACCATTCTGGACTACATCGCAGCCAACCCGGGTTGTAGCGGAGGTGAAATCGCCTCCGCACTGAATGTTCCACCCACAGCCATTACTGCTGAATTACGCCGCCTATATGGAGCTGGAAGCGATTAACAAATGGAACGGCACACTGCCGCAATACATGACCAGCAATACCGCTGTTCCGTTCGTTCCGGTGAAGTAATTAAACCCGGCCAGCAAAACCCACTGGCCGGAGCAGTATCAGGATATTTTAGTATGCCGTTCTCACAAAAAAACCGCTTGCCACAGCGCAATCTGTCAGGTTACATTTCCGCTGCACCTCATAAAACGGGTGCCGGGATTCTCAACCTGCTGACTAACGAAGCGCACAACCGCGCCAGCGGTTTTTTTGTGCGTGCTGTATCGCCACGTCTTTTTCGCGTCAGAATTATGGTGGGGCGTACAGGGCCGACTTCGGTCGGGCCGGGTTCTTCGTTAGCCGGTGTTGAGAACCCTGTACGTCTCATCACCCCGAGATTCTCAACTCTGGATGGTGAGTTATCGCAACTTACTAACGAAGAGGCCACACCATGGCAAACCGCAAACAACAGCGCGCATACGCTGCGCGCCGTCACATCCAGACTGAAATCAATCGCAGACTTTACCGCGCATCACGCGTGGCTTTTATCATGCATCTCAACATGCTGCATGAACGCAGTCACGCGCTGTCGAACACCTATTCCGCCTCTGTTTTCAGCTATCTGGCGGATGATCTGCGCGAGCTTCAACAGCTCATCCAGCAGCAAAACAAACTCCATTAATTCCTGTTCCGGGCCTTTCCTGCACCTTGCGGCGGGAGGCCTTCGCACATCTGTAGTAAAGAGAGTTGCAGCATGATTGACGCTCATGACTTCACAAGATGGGTGCGCACACAGGACACCCGTCTGGCTCCCGTTCTTCAGGGATTATTTGATCTCTACATCCGTGGTCGTGACAACAGAGCACGCACCACAAAACCGGAGAATGCGGACACCCTTTATTTCACAGTAGACGACTGCTACCGCGTGGACTTCACACCACACGGGCTGGCGTTGCACTGCCTGACACCGCACGGCGAATCACTGCTGGCGTATTACGACTCCCCGGCCTCCGTATTTGCGGCAATGCTGGCGCATCGCACTGCTGGCGGGTGTGCCTCGCTGAGTGAATACACCGCTGAATTTAACCGCCTTTCCGCCCTCTTCTCGCAGGAGTGGCAGCGCGTGACGGGATACCAGCCATGAGTGAGTTTGCATGGAGCTGGAATGAACCACGGCCAGCCATTGATCCGGCCAGATTTACGGAGCGCAGGCAGGAAACTGAAACCGAACTGCAGCGCGCCATTCGTTACTACCTTGAGGCGGACAAAAAGGCTCAGGAAGAACGGGAAGCGAAAGAGGAAACGGCTTTCGCGCAGTCCACCACAGGCAAAAAACTTATGGCCTCCCTCGAAGAAGAGGCACGTCGCGAGAAGCGGATACAACGCATCATCAGCAAGCGCCGGGCAACAGAACAAGACCCGGTAGCCCGCGCTTTTGCAACACTGAAAGCACTACCAGTTTATCTGCGTGATCCGCTGAGCCGCCACCTGTCGTTCCTGCGTAAAAAACAGGAGGCTGACCGCAAGAAAGGAAAAATAGCCAACCAGGCTGACCGTTACGCACAGGGAACGCTGCATAAAATACTGGAACGCCTCGGGCGTGCTGACAGCCGCTGGCTGACACCGGGTTATCGCTCCATTGCCGGGCGCGAACGCCTGGATGATTTGCTTTACCTGCCACAGCTCAACAAACACCAGATACAGACGCTGGCCACCATGACGGCGGCAATGTTCAGCAGCACCTTTGAGAAACTCTGTGATGGCTTTGGTGCCTGCGATGGCGAACTGACAATGGGGGTGGCGCTGAAAGCGTATCAGATGCTGGCCCGCATCGCGCTGCATCTGCACACCATGCCACCGCATTACGAAGCACTGAGAACAGACAAAGACCGGAGAAATGAACCGGACACTGAATTACTCCCCGGCGCCATCCTTCGCCTGACCTGTGCAGACTGGTGGAAGCGTAAGCTCTGGCGATTACGTTGCGAGTGGCGGGAAGAACAGCTCCGCGCCGCCTGTCTGGTATCCAGAAAAAAATCAGCCTACCTGAGCCAGGACGCCCTGGGCGAGTTCCGCGCACAGCGCGAGAAAACACGCGATTTCCTGAAAAGCTTCATGCTCGAAAATGAAGACGGGTTCACGATTGATCTCGAGACAGTTTATTACGCAGGAATAAGTAACCCTGTTCACCGTAAGGCAGAAATGATGGCCACCATGAAGGGGCTGGAACTTCTGGCCGAAGCCCGTGGCGACAGAGCGGTATTTCTTACCGTCACCTGCCCGTCAAAATATCACGCCACGACGGAGAACGGTCACCCGAACCCCAGATGGAACGGATCCACCATCCGCGATTCCAGCGATTATCTGGTTAACACGTTTTTTGCGGCCGTCCGTAAAAAGCTGAACCGCGACGGCCTGCGCTGGTATGGCATCCGCACGGTGGAACCTCACCACGACGGCACCGTGCACTGGCATATGATGGTCTTTGCACATCCGGAAGAAATCGACAGCATCGTGGCCACCGCCCGCGATATTGCCATTCAGGAAGATCGTCACGAGCTGGGGAATGACATTACCCCGCGCTTTAAGGCGGAGCACATCGATGGCTCCAAAGGCACGCCAACCAGCTACATCGCCACCTACATCGGAAAAAACCTGGACGGTCGCGCCGTGGATGGCACAGACCCGAAAACGGGCAAGCCACGCGTTGACCACGAAACCGGAAAATCAATGGCCGGGAGCGTGGAGCGCGCCATCGGCTGGGCGCGACTTCACCGTGTCCGCCAGTTCCAGTTCTTTGGTATCCCCTCCCGTCAGGTGTGGCGTGAACTGCGTCGTCTCGCCAGCCAGATGGCACGCAACCCGGAAGGCCCGCAACGGCTGAAGAATGACGCAATGGATGCGGTACTGGCTGCCGCTGATGCCGGGTGTTTTGCCTCCTACATCATGAAACAGGGCGGCGTACTTGTTCCACGCAAAGACTACCTGATTCGCACCGCCTACGACCTCGCAGATGAGCTGAACGATTACGGCGAACAGAGCGTACAGATTTACGGGATCTGGTCACCACTCATCGGGGAATCCTCCCGTGTGTGCACGCATCCGGATAACTGGAAGCTGGTAAGACGCAAACCGGAAGCGGAAGACAGCACCCGCGAAAATGGTTTTGACCTTCAGGGCGGCCCTGCCGCCCCTTGGACTCGTGGCAATAACTGTCCCCGTGTACAGGAAACAGGCAACAGCGGGACAGAACAGTCGGAAGAGCAACCAACACCGTGGCCGCAGATCCCTGACGGCGTTGATGTGGATGAATGGATGCGCTCACTGAAACGGCACGAACGCCGGACGCTGATGCGTTCGCTGCGTGACAAACAGGCAAAAAACAGCAGTGATGAAATGCAGAGCTGGACACAGAGCCGCAAACAGCAGCGACCTTTGCCTGATAACCACGAATTACTCGCTAAAGAATGGCGGGAGTCTGCCGAATCTCTCGGCCTGCATATCGGTGAACAGCAGATGCAGCACCTGTTACAGGGCGGCAGCCTGTACGTTGACGGCAGCATCATTGCACCGCAGGGATTTGAAATTGTACGCAAACCGGATCCCCGACCGGACAGCCGAATCACGCAGCTCTGGCAGCGCCTGAGCCGCAATCACGGCGTAAGCAGTACGGAGATCCGCCATAACCCGGTCGCCAGCTATCTGGAACAGCTAGGGGCATCAGACCCCGAAGCCGCCGCACGCCTGGCATCCACACTTCAGCAAGACCAGAACACCATGAAAACCCCCGTTACCGTGCTTTCTGACATGCTGCGCGCCATCCGTGACGCAGAGCACGCACAAAGAATCAGTGAAACCACTGAACGCGCCCGCCGCAAAGCAGACCTGCTGCGGGGTGGACTAACCAGTGGAAACAAAAAACAGACAGAAACGGGATTCACAAATCCCGTAAATGAGCAAAAAAAGCGCCGCGATATATGAAGCGCGCACAAAACAGGCGAAAACGGGATTTAAAAATCCCGTAAACGATTAATTAATCAACATAAGGAAAATCGACATGAAAATTTGTATCGACGACGGCTCCACCAACATCAAGCTGGCATGGACTGAGAACGGCGAACGCCGCAACGCCATCAGCCCGAACAGCTTCAAGTCGGAATGGTCTGCGCCGTTCGGTGGCACGCAGCCCGCGAACTACATGCTTGATGGCGTGCGCTATGGTTTTGATCCGGTCAGCGATCGCTTTGTCCAGACGACCGACACGCAATACCAGTACAGCGATGTGAATGTAATTGCCATTCATCACGCGCTGGTCAAATCAGGCATCACACCACAGGAAGTGGATGTGGTTGTCACTCTGCCACTGAGCGAGTATTTCGATACAAACGCACAGCCGGACATGACCAACATCAACCGCAAAAAAGCGAACGTTATGCGCCCGGTGGAGTACCAGAACGGCGAAGCATTCACTATCCGTAACGTACGGGTTATGCCTGAATCCATTCCGTCTGGCTTTAAAGCACTGGCTGACATGAGTCCGTTTGAATCCCTGCTGATTGTGGATTTAGGCGGAACCACGCTGGATGTGGCAAAGGTTCAGGGACAACTGGCAGGTATCAGCCAGGTGTTTTGCGATCCACACGTAGGCGTTTCTCTGATGGCCGATGCCGTACTGTCGGTGATGGCCACTAACGGTATGCGTACCAGTCACCACATCGCCAATACCATTATCGAACATCGCCATGATGAAGCCTGGCTGCGCCAGCACATCCACAATGACGCGCATTACGCCAGCCTGATGGCGGTTATTCGTGAAAAGCAAGAAACACTGAAACAACGTGTGATCCGCGCGCTGGCTGATTTTTCGGGGTATGGGCGGGTGATGGTTGTCGGTGGAGGGGCGGAGATTGTGGCACCCGCTATCCGCGAAGCCTGCGGAGTTAATGCGACTTTCATCGCGGACGGGGCGCCACAGTTTGCTCTGGTTAATGGGCTGTACGCAATGGACAAGAAGTAAACCAATGGCGACACCAACCAGACGAATAAGTTTCTATCTGAAGCCCGCCGCCGTCAAGAACGAAGGCGAAGCATGCGCCTGGCTGGACAGCCTTACACCAGAAGCCCGCAAAAGCGGCCAACGCGTGGCTTTTCTGGCCGGGCTGGCACTTATGAAAATGAATCCGGCAGAGGCTTACCGACTGGCTGCATGGGCTGACGATAAGGCGTTATCACTGACACAAACCAGGACAGAACGCCCCGTGTCACAGCCAGCACCAACCGCACAGATAACCAGTCAGATGGCTGGAAATATCCGGGCGTTATTTCCTGAATAACACAACGTCAGGGCGAGTTCGTCCTGATCTCCACCTCAGAACATAAACAAGGAGAACGACATAATGAGCGAAATCAACTATCAGGCATTACGCGAGGCGGCACAAAACTATCAATCGACGCTGGCGTGGTATGAGGCCATCACGGATAACCCAAATGCTGAGCAGGATTGCAACGAAGCAGTGGCGGCGTTTAAGCGTCAAATCCGTCATCAGGAAATGGACATTATCGCCGAGCTGCTGGAAGAACTGGAAACCAAAGACAACAGGATCGCTGAACTGGAAAAAATCGCCACTGACCATGCACTGAAATTCCAGAAAGCACAGGACGCATTAAAGTATGCCGCTTTGCTGCATAGCCGGACGGCGCAACAAACCAATAATTTTGCAGTATTGCTTCCGGACATAAGCGAATATTTCATTAATAACGTATTTCAGCCCTTGCGATACGAGCGGGATGTTGAAAGAGCCATCATAAAGGCTGGCGGAAAAGCATTGTGGCAGGAGAAGCACGAGGAAAGAACGCATCAGCTAAGTGATGTAAATAGTGGATGGTTATGCCCACTGACAGAAGGTAAAAAGAACAACTGATTTCCTCTCAAACCAGGGCGATAATGACGCATCGCCCTGCTGCACAATAGTGCACAAATTTGCACAATTTTTTTGAACGACTTTTTGCCCTTCCGGCCCGCGTGGTGGCTGGATCCGTCAAGGATCCGTGCGTGCACAAAAAAACGCGCTTTTTCTGCGCGCAGGTGACGGGGGAACAGCCCGCGTTTCAGGGGGGGGTAAATAGCGTTCCCTGAACGATGTCGCAGCGACACAACAGAATGGCTGTATTTCTCACGCTGAGCGTGAAAAAGACGTGAGGGCTTTTGATTTAATGGGGTGACAGATAAGGCCGTCAAAATCGCACTGAGGCGGCGAGAACATGCAGTCAGCGCGGTGGGATTGCGTAAGAGTCTGGCAGTCGATGATGGCGATAAGCTGGAAGGCGTCGTGAAATTATCTGATTGATACAGGAGCTGGAGAGTCGGGGCATAAATTTTTTATGCCCCGGCGAAGCAGCAGACAAGCGAAGCGCGTCAGAATGTGGGCTGGGTGTCTAACAGTGCGTAAGGGTTAAAGCGGATCACCTCTTCGCCAAGCCAGTCATTGATGTGCTTCATGGCCTCCATAACGGGCATCAGCTCGTTAATTGCGTAAACCCGCGCAGCCTTTTCCACATCACCAAACGCACTTTTTTCGCCAGGCATCGCCCCCATCAGTTGCGGCGGAACGCGGTGCGCAGCCAGCACATCATCACGGGATGCCGCCTTAACATTCATGAACTCATCCTTTGCGGTGATCTGCTGGAACGGCAAAATTTGCACCCCCTCTTTGCCTCCGTTGGGCGCATGAATGAGCACGTTTTTAAATGCACCACCACCACGCGCACCCTGTAGCGTTTCTTTCAGGGAGTCCATGCTTTCGCGGTTTACCTGCGCTGCACCGATGTAGATGATGCACCCGGCGTGGGATCCGTTGTCGTAATACAGTTTTCTGAACATGTCCGCCGAATGAGACAGACTGGCCGAGAGTAATGCGCCAAGATATTCCGGCATGCCGTAGATTTCCTGGTTAATGTCCGGATTCATCAGGTGGCACACCTTGCCAGCGCGAAACTGAAACGCGTCCTTGCCATCCTGCACATACCACCATGATTCAAGATCGCTTCCGCGTCGCATGTATTTCGCCAGTGCGTGCCGTAATTTAAGCGGTTCGCCGAGCATATTGCTCCGAAGCTCAAGGAATGCGTTACCGAACACAAACCAATCCAGCGCCAGCGCCGAGAAATCCTGCCGGGAAAGCAGCGGATGCGGAATATAGCAACCGAGCAATACATTGCGCTTAAAGTAAAGCGCAGACTGATGCCAGGACGTTTGCCGGGCAGCTCTTGCCAGACCGTACCAGTCAACCGGGGTTTCATACCACCGCCCGTTATCAGCACAGTACATATTGTCCAGCAAATCATGCCCGGTCAGGCGGTAAGGCCCGTCAAATGTGAATGCACTGAGCGACGATTCTTTCCTGAGCGCATCAGCGAGATCAATGCGTGAACTCATGCGCACTTTTTTATTTTTTCTGCTCATCAGAACTCCATAACCGTGAAACGCTCGCTTTCTCCTTCGCCGCCAATCGGTTCGTTAATGACAGCAAGCATGGTTGCCCACGCAAGGTCGCCGTGGCTGATCCCCCTCGCGCGGTCCGTTTCGTAAGTGATAAAACCGCCCGCTGTTTTCACCTTACGCACGGCGTTAAAGGCCGCGACCAGCTCGCGTTCGGCGCGATCGTATTCCCACCGCCCGGCACGCATTATTTGCAGCATTTTCAGTACCAGCGACCGTTTTGATGACAGCGTGAAGGTGTACGGAATAGCGGCAGGGAAAAACCGTTTCACTATCTGATAAACAGCCTCCCCATTCCCGCCAGTCACATCAATGCCGATGTGTTCCACGTTGTAGCGATACGTGAATTCTTCAATGACTCTGGCCTGTTCTTCAAACTCCAGCCCCTGAACGCGCCGCGTCTCCACCGTTCGAAAACGTCCACCAGGAACAACCGGAGGAACCACCACGGACACAGCGCCGCTGTCGCCGTTGCCACTGCTGCCGTTTGCGTCATATCCAATCCATACCGGGCGATTCCCCATCGGGCGGGGAGCAAAAGGTTTCCAGTCTTTCCAGTCGTCGTATCCGTCAACGCCGCAGCCAATCAGGATATTCAGGTTAAATGCCGACTCCCCTTCGCGGACAAACTCACACATATAAAGATTGCGGAACTCGTCTTCGGTGTTTTCATCACGAATTTCGTCAATATCGGTGTGTTTCCAGCCGTGATTGACCACATCTTCCAGCGTGACAATTTGCCGCCACGTCCGGTCAGGGCAGATAAGCCCGTTATGCAGCGTTTTCCAGTCCACAGAAAAACGCTGACGTTTATGCGTGGCCTTTTTCTCGTTCCAGCGGTCGCCGTTCCAGTAGACGTATGCCTCGTGCGTTTCGGTTGATGGCGTGGAGAAGTAGGTGCGTCGCAGCCCGCTGAGGGTTGCCATAGCGCCAGCCACCTTGCGCAGTTCGGCAAAGCGGCTGACCCAAAAAAATTCATCAAAATAAAAATTGCCTGTGTAGGACTGTGCTGTCGCAGCTGAAGTGCCGAGAAAATGCAGCTCTGCGCCGTTGGAGAGGATGATTTTATCGCCCCCTTTCAGCTCCACATCAACTTCGGATGCAGCCTTCTGAATAATGCTTTTAAACTGGAACGCCTGACGACGCGACGCAGACAAAAAAATCTGGTTACGCTGGTAAGGTTGCGCCACATCGTCACGCAGCGCCATCAACAACGCCTCCTGTGCAAAATACCAGGTCGCCCCAATCTGTCGGGATTTCAGGATCATCCTGTTACGTATCCCGGCTTCCCTGCAAAGGGTCAGGGAGTCAAACCAGCCCCGCTGATGCCACTCCAGCCTGCTGATGATTTTTTCCCGCAGTGCGGCAATCTGTTCCGGCGTGAAATGATTTTTAAGTTTTTTCGTCCGGCCTTTCTTTCCTGTGGCCATCACATCTGGCTGGCCATCATGCAGCTTTTTAAGCTGCCGGGTCAGCAGGTCTATTTCCTTAAAGTCACCGCCTGTTTTATTCTGTTTTTCAGTAAGCTGAATGAGACGCGCATCGATGGACTGCGTGACACGCTGCACAGGTGGTGTTTCATCCCACTGGTCGCGTTTTTTCCACGCATAAATCGTATTCTGGTTTATTCCCATCAGACGCGATATTTCTGCGGGCGGATAACCCTGCCAGTAAAGTTGTCGCGCACGCTGGCGCACAAAAGCGTCCTGAATCATTGCTCCCCCCTGGGTAATTACAGGAAGATTACCCGCGCGCGAAACCGTTCTCCTTAACCCCCCGTTCTGGCCGTTTTCTTACAACAAAAGCCCTTTGTATCAGCCTGTTACGCTTTGCCATCATGACTGAAGAACCAGTCAGAGGGGCAAAAACTATGGCTAATGAAAAAAAGACATCCCGCAAAAAGTTTCGCGTGGCTGTCTCCGGATCAACTGTTGATGGCCGCGAAATCAGTCCGGTGCATCTGCGTGAAGCCGCCGAGAACTTCAACCCGGATGTTTACGCCGCCCGCGTGAACGTTGAGCACTATCTCTCGCCATGCCCGTCAAGCGAATTTTCCGCAATGGGTGATGTCACCGCACTGAGTACGGAAGATATTACGGAAGGCCCGCTGGCCGGACGTACTGCGCTGTATGCAGAAATTGAACCGACCGAGCGCATGAAGCAGCTTGTCGCGGACGGCAAGAAAATCTATTCCAGTATCGAACTGCACCCGCAGTTCTCCGTTAACGGGTGCGCCTATCTGGTCGGGCTGGCGATGACCGACACCCCGGCAAGCCTGGGCACTGAGCGCCTGAAATTCACGGCACAGCAACGTCAGGCGGTGATGACGTTCAACAGTGTCCAGGGGGAAGCACCGCTTATCTCCGAAGCCATCGAGTCTGAAATCATCGAAATGGCAGAACAACACCAGGAAGAAGGCACCCAGTGGTTTAACCGCGTAATGGGGATTATTGGCCGTGGCCGCAAAGCGGATAACGCCAGTTTCTCCCGTATTCAGGAAGCAGTGGAAGGGGTCGCAACGTCACAGGCCGACATTATCGACCGTTTTAATGCACTGGAAACCCGCCATCAGCAGGACCGCCAGAAAATCACTTCACTGACCACGGAGCTGACAGCACTGAAGGAAAAGTTACGCACGGAGGACGGCGATCCACAGAACCGGTTCACCGCAACGGGTGCAGCCTCCGACCAACTGGCTGACTTCTGATAAGACAAAGGAGCAAATATTTTATGAATCTGGTGATGTCAGATAATGCCCGTAACAAGCTGGGCTGCTACATGACGCAGCAGGCGTCGCTTAACAATATCCCGGTTTCTGCGCTGGTATCGCGATTTACCGTCAATCCATCGGTACAACAGCGTTTTGAAAACGCCTCAAAGGAAAGTACCGAACTTACGAAAAGAATTAACATGATCGGTGTAACTGACCAGAAAGGCGAAAAAGTTCTCCTGGACACCACCGGGCCGATTGCGCGCACGAATACCAGTTATGACGGCACAGATCGCCGTAACCCGATTAACGCTGTCGATATGAAGGCTCGTCAGTACCAGTGCGAACAGGTGAACTACGACACGTTTATCTCGTATCCGAAGCTTGACGCCTGGGCAGCACACAGCGATTTTCAGTCGCGCATCAGCACGCAGATTGCCCGACAGGTGGCGCTTGACCGCATCATGATCGGCTTTAACGGCACATCACACGCGGAAAAATCCAATTTCAGCACTAACAAGCTGCTTCAGGACGTTAACGTGGGGTGGCTGGAACACATCAGAACCGACGCCAGCGAACGCGTAATGAATGATGTGACGCTGACCTCCCGCAACATGGATAACACCGTGGCGCACGCGGGTAAGTATGCGAACGCCGATGCACTGGTACAGGATGCGCGCTCATCCCTGCTGGATGAATGGCACAAGGAAGCAGACGACCTCGTGGTGATTATGGGGCGCAACCTGTTTAACTCGCTGCGTCTGCCCGTTCTGAACAGCATCAGCGGCCAGAATCCCAATGCGGAATTACTTGCCGGACAGCTCATCCTGTCATCGCGCACCATTGGCGGGCTGGATGTATTCCTTGCGCCGTTCTTCCCGGATGCGACGCTGCTGATCACCTCATTCAACAACCTGTCAATTTACTGGCAGAGAGGCTCAATGCGTCGCCTGATGAAAGACGAACCGGAATACAACCGCATCGCCACCTACCAGTCCATCAATGACGCTTATGTCGTTGAAGACTATGGCAAGTGTGCGATGGTCACTGGCCTGAAGTTCGCCGACAGCTAATCAACTCATGGCGGGCGTCATGCCCGCCCGTAACGGAGAGAAAAGATGCTTACCCCTGCACAGCAACACTGGCAGAACGTGATGGCACAGCGCGCAGGCCGGGTGAATGAAGGCGTGGATCACGCCGCGCGTACCGCGCATGAAGAGGTGCTGTATCGTCTGCGTCTGGCACAGGCCCGGCTTAAGGGCGTACAGGCCAGAAGCGCAAAAGCCGCCATTAAAAAAGAGTTGTTGCCGGACTTTTCCGGCTGGATTGAGGGAACGCTGGAGGCGGATGGCGGGCAACAGGACGAAGTGATTGCCACGCTGATGGTGTGGGCGATTGACTGCGGCGATCTTCCGCTGGCGCTGCGTATTGGTGCGTATGTGGTCCGTCACAACCTCATCATGCCGGATAACTTTGGCCGTACTGCTGCCACAGTGCTGACCGAAGAAATCTGCAACCCGGTGCTGACGCAGGCCGGGACGGATGCCGACGCGGATTTATCCGCCTGTATCGAACCACTGGACACCCTCCGGGAGATTGTCACCGACCAGGATATGCCGGACGAAGTGCGCGCCAAATTATGCAAGGCGTGCGCCTTTGCCCGCCGTGGTCTGACCGATGCGGACAACATGGCCTTATCACTGAAGTTGCTGCGCGAAGCGATGCACCTGAACCCGAACGCAGGCGTGAAACGCGAGATTGCAACCCTTTCCCGCGCCCTGAAAAAAGCCGATTCCGCAGCCGCACCAGAAGACGCCAGCGCACAGCAGGCGCAGGACGAAAGCAGCAAAAGTAAAAAGACAACGCGGAGGCCTGCAACACGAAAAACCACCACAACGCAGAAGGCGAAGCGCGGTTAATGACTGACCCCGTCAGCGGGCGGCGTGCGCGGTGTTCCGGTTTGACTCCGTGACCGTTTACACCGCGCACCCACCGCCCGATTTTTTCAGGAGTAAACCCCATGAGTATGGTTGCCAGGACTGAACCCAGACCCGCAGAGGACGACATCACCGATACCGATGATGGCGATACCCGTATTTCAGCGGGTGCATTCTGGCCGGATATTGTGCTGCGTGAGCTGCGTCTGGCGGTACGACTGCCGGGCCGCGTGACCACCTCCCGCCTGCTGCATACCGCCACCGGGGCCGTGGCACACGTTACCCGCGAGCTGGAAGCATGGCAGCAGGAACAGCAGGCGGCTGGCCATAAAACACTGGCCGACGTTCCGGCACCAGTAATTAACGGAGAAAGCGTCAATCTCTGGCACTGGCGCAATGCCGTTTATACCGCCACCCGTGCCCTGATTCTGGAGCGTTACCGCGATGCGGACACAACGGATAAGGGCGAGCGCCGGGCCGACGCACTGGACGCACAGGCCACGGACCTGTGGCGCGATGTGAGCTGGGCCATCTCTGACATTCTGGGACGACCACGAATGTTTGCGGAGCTGTGCTGATGAAAGTGAAGGCACTGGAAGGCGACACCGTGGATTCGCTCTGTTTCCGGTACTACGGCACGACGCAGGGCGTCACCGAAAAGGTGCTGGATGCCAATCCTGGACTCTGCCAGCAAGTATTTCTGGACGCCGGGCAGGAAGTGGAGATGCCGGAGCCGGAGAAGAAGAAACGAGAAATGATTCAGTTGTGGGGAGAGTAGCAGTGAGCACCATTCAAACAGGGATCACAGAGCAGGTTATTGCGTGGCTCTTTGACCACCTGCCAACGGTGTATGCAGTAGGCGCGGCAGTCAGCATTTCCGCGCTGATGAGTCTTTATGACGGACGAACACTGGTTCAGACCGTAACAGGATCGCTGGCGTGCGGCGTTCTTGCCATGGCCGTGGCCGGGTCGTTGCGCCTCTTCGGGTTTCCTGAAGATGCCGTGACGTTTATCGGCGCATCAATCGGTTTTATGGGTGCAGAGAAAGCACGCGACAAGGTTATTGCGGCTTTTAATCGCAGAACCAAAAACGAGGATGAATAAGCCACAGACTTAACGCTGACAATCACCATAAAAATTGTTCACAGGGGTGACGAAATGAAATCGAAAGACGAAATTTTTGATGCCGTTCTGGGCAAAGAAGGCGGCTACGTCAATCACCCGGATGACAGAGGCGGTCCGACAAAATGGGGCATCACTGAAAAGGTGGCACGGGCGCACGGATACCGTGGCGATATGCGTGATTTAACGCGCGGACAGGCACTGGAAATCCTTGAGGCTGATTACTGGTACGGGCCGCGTTTTGACCAGATAGCGAAGCTGTCCCCGGATATTGCTGCCGAACTGTGCGACACCGGAGTAAATATGGGGCCGTCTGTGGCAACCAGGATGCTTCAGCGCTGGCTGAACGTATTCAATCAGGGCGGGAAACTGTATCCGGATATGGACGCGGACGGGCGCACTGGTCCACGCACGATTAACGCATTACGTGCATATCTGGAAAAACGCGGTCGGGACGGCGAAATGGTGATGTTAACAGCGCTGAACTGTACGCAGGGCGAACGCTATCTGGAGCTGGCGGAAAAACGCGAAGCCAACGAGTCGTTTGTCTACGGCTGGATAAAGGAACGTGTAGCAGCATGAGGTTACGGGCTTCACTGGGCGTCGGTTTACTTCTGATTACCACCTGGGGGGGCTTCCATGCGTCTGGCGTGGTCGCTGGGCCGGGAGAACGCCAGAAACGAAGCGCAGGCCAGCACCCTGAAAAGTACCGTCGACACACTGAACATCATCAGTGCCGGAGTACAGGATATGCAGCAGGTGCTGGCACAACTCCGCGCAGAAAATCAGCAACGCAATCAGGACGGAGAGGCCCGACGTGAACAGCTACGCAACGATATTGCAAAAGATGAATGCGCCCACGCTTTGCCTGACGCTCGTTTTACTGACAGGTTGCGCAGGCACGCAGAACGCGCCACGGCCAGCGCCGCCAGTCCGGCTTATACCGCAGACGCTGACCATGCCGGTAACGCCTCCCCCCTTCCCTGCCCCTCCCACATGGGGAAACCTCGGGATATGGGGCGACCGCCTTCTGGATGCACTGGAAACCTGTAACGCAGATAAGCGGGCCATTGAATTACTGGAACAGCGCAGACTGCAACGACTGAATCACGAGGACAACAACCATGCTGAAAACTGATTCCCTGCGTGAAGCCCTGACCCGTTCATGCCGATGGTGTCAGGCCAACCCGGAAAAATTCACCATTTTCGTGGAGAGCGGCAACATTGAAACGACCGGAGAAACCCCCTCGTTTGTTTACCGCTATCAGATGGTGATGTTTGTCATGGATTACGCCGGAGAGCTGGACGACCTCACGCTGCCGCTGCTGGCGTGGTTATCCGAAAATCAGCCACAGTTGTTGCTCAATCCGGAACGTAATCAGGACATCAAATTCTCCGCCGTTATCAATGACGATGACAGCGCCGATCTCCTGTTTACGCTCCCCCTGCGGGAACGCGTTCGCATCACGCGCAGCAGTCAGGGTACACCGCAGGCAGAACACCTGCCGGAGCCAAAACCCCGCCTGCCATCTTCCGAAGGCGACTGGTCGCATGTATTCCAGGATGTGACGTGGGGTGAAAGCGATGGATAAGGCATTCACCCGCGTGGATGAAACCTTTGAGGCTATCCGCGACAGCCTGAATCAGCAGGCCATCAATAACATCGCCAGAAAGCTGGCCCAGGATTTACGCCGCGCCCAGCAGTCGCGTATCCGGTCACAGAAAGCGCCGGACGGAACCGCATGGACACCACGCAGACGCCGCGTAACCCGGATACAGGAGCGCATTCGCTTTATCTGGAATAACGAAGCACGCACGCTGAAAAACTGGCATCACGACACGGGGAAATACGGGCGAACCATTACCGGGTGGGATGAGGATAAAAACAACATCCGCACGTTTTACCGGGATGACATCGACCGCTTTCTGGAAATACGCACCCGGCGTATCAACAAGGACAGCACAAAGCGCGTCCCCATGTTCGTAAAACTGCGCACTGCCCGTTACCTGAAAGCCCGTGCAGATGCTTCCGGTGTGACGGTGGGTTATAGCGGCGTGGCCGCACGTATTGCACGCGTTCATCAGTTCGGTGAGCGCGATCAGGTTGTGCCGGGCATTTTCACCGATTACCCGGTACGTGAGCTGCTGGGTATCAGTCAGGCAGATGAGCGCCTGATTTATAACACGGTGCTGGGCCGGATTGCGGAGGCTGTACGGTGAGCGCAGAACTCATGCGGCTGCTGAGCAACATCATCCGCACCGGGATCATCTCTGAAGTTGATGAGGAATCCTGGTGCGTGCGCGTTCGCAGCGGCGAACTGGAAACAGGCTGGCTGCGCTGGAACACCACGCGCGCGGGTGCCTTCAATGTGTGGCTTCCGCCATCACCAGGCGAACAGGTGGCAATTGCCTGCATCGGCGGTAATCCGGAAACCGCCATAATAATCGGCAGCCTGTGGAGTGATGCCATTCCGGCACCTGGCAAAAGCCTGAAAGAAATCGTGGTCAGCGCGCCGGACGGCGCGGTGTTCCGCTACGACGCGGACGCAGGCGCGCTGAGCGCCAGCGGCATGAAAACGGCCACTCTGCAGGCATCCGTCAGCGTGACACTGGATACGCCTGTCGTGGAATGCACAGACCTTCTGAGAGCAGCGACGATTAACGTCACAAAAGGGGGAACGATGAGCGGCAATATCACGCACAGCGGCGGCGACTTCACCTCAAACGGCATCACAGTGCATACGCATAAACACGGTGGCGTTAAAGGTGGCAGCGATTCGACAGGAGGCCCGCAGTGACAACCCGCTACACAGGAATGAACCCGGACGAAACGGGAAACCTGAACGATATGGAGCACCTGAAACAGTCAGTCAGGGACATCCTGACCACCCCGCTGGCAAGCCGGGTTATGCGACGGGAATATGGCAGCCTTGTGTCTGATTTGATTGACGAACCCATGAATAACACCACGCGTCTGCAATGCATGAGCGCTGCCGTGATTGCACTGACACGATGGGAACCACGCATTGCCCTGGACGCCATCGACGTTGTCTGGAAGGCAGGAGGCCGCGCCGGGGTGACGCTGTCGGGCACTGTCATGCAGACCATGCAGAATGTTGAATTAACCATCACGCTGAGAGAGTAAATCATGCCTGCCGTTGACCTTTCCCAGTTACCGGAACCCGCCATCATCGCGGAGCCTGATTTTGAGGCAATTCTGGCTGACACAAAGGCCATGATGATTGCGACTTATCCCGCCGAACAGCGTGAAGCCGTCTCCGCCGCGCTGGAACTGGAATCGGAACCCCTGAACGTTATCGCCCAGACAACTGCGTTTCGTGAAATGCTGTTACGCCAGCGGGTCAATGAGGGCGCACGCGCCTGCATGTTAAGCCACAGCACCGGAACAGATCTGGATAACCTCGCGGGCAATATGAACACAAAGCGCCTGACCATCACTCCGGCAACGGATACCACCGACGCGGTGATGGAGAGCGACACCTCGCTGAGACTGCGGGCGCAGCGGGCGTATGACGGCCTGAGTGTTGCTGGCCCGTCAGGCGCATACGAGTATTTTGCCCGCAGTGCGAGTGGTCTGGTACGTGATGCGCGGGCCATCAGTCCGTCTCCGGCAAATGTGACGGTTTCCATTCTGTCCACTGAAGGCGACGGCACAGCAACGGAGGCGTTGCTTAATACCGTTCGCGCCGTTCTGAATGCAGAGGATACCCGCCCGGTGGCCGACCGCCTGACCGTACAGAGCGCAAAAATCGTGACATGGCAGCTGAATGCAAAACTGTACTTTTACCCCGGCCCGGAATCCGAACCTATTCTGGCTGCGGCTGAATCGTCGTTCAGGAAGTGGCTGTCTGAGCAGGGGCTTATCGGTCAGGACGTGGCGTTGTCAGCCATTGCTGCCGCACTGCATGTGCACGGCGTGCAACGCGTGGAGATAATCGAACCCACACAGAATATGGCCATCAGCGACATACAGGCGGCGCGCTGTGAGTCATTCACCATCAGCGAAGGTGGGCGCAATGAGTAATTCACTGTTACCACCGTCAGCCAGCAATTTCATGCGTTGTGCTGAAGCTGTCGGCACGCGCATTACAAACATTCCGGTAGACCTGAACACGCTGTGGTCGCCGGACAAATGCCCGGTGCATCTGCTGCCTTATCTCGCCTGGGCGTTTTCTGTTGACCGCTGGGATCGCAACTGGCCGGAAGAAACCAAACGACAGGTGATTCGTGACGCATGGCTGATACACCGACACAAGGGAACCATCAGCGCGCTGCGAAGAGCCGTAGAGCCTCTCGGCTACCTGATTGAAGTAAAGGAATGGTGGCAACTCAATGCGGAGCCGGGAACATTTCGCATTGTTGTCGGGGTACTTGATCAGGGTATCACCGATGAAATGTATCAGGAACTTGAGCGCCTTATTGCAGATGCAAAACCAGTAAGTCGACATCTGACAGGGCTGGCGATCAATCTGAGTGTGAATGGCAACATTTTCGTTGGTACGGAATGCTATCACGGTGACGCCCTGACGGTTTATCCCTCCCCCCCGGAGGCCATTGTTGTCGAAGAGGATATTTCCCAGCCCCGGCCATTCATTTAATTGATAACCTGAGAGCAAACGCATGACAGTGAGATACTACGCTATTCTGACTAATCAGGGCGCAGCACGACTGACTAACGCGACGATGGTCGGCAGTAAGCTGAATCTGACGCAAATGGCCGTTGGTGATGCGAATGGTGTATTACCGACACCAGACCCTGCACAGACAAAACTGATCAACCAGAAACGCATTGCGCCGCTGAATCTGCTAAGTGTTGACCCGAACAACCCGAGCCAGATTATTGCGGAGCAAATCATCCCTGAGAACGAGGGAGGATTCTGGATCCGTGAGATTGGTCTTTATGATGATGAAGGGGTACTCATTGCGGTGGCGAACTGCCCGGAAACGTACAAACCGCAATTACAGGAAGGCAGTTGTCGCACACAGACGATTCGGATGATTCTGGTTGTCACAAGCACCGAAGCCATCACGCTGAAAATCGACCCGTCCGTGGTACTGGCAACCCGTAAATACGTGGATGATGGAATTCTGGAATTAAAGCTGTATGTAGATGACGGGATGGCAAAACATATTGCCGCGCAGGACCCGCATTCACAGTACGCGCCAAAAGCCAGCCCGTCATTTACCGGAACACCCAAAGCGCCGACGCCAGCGGCGGGGAATAATACCACGCAGATTGCCACCACGGCTTTTGTGAAATCAGCAATTGCGGCAATGGTGGCTTCCGCGCCTGCTGCACTGGATACACTGAACGAACTGGCAACGGCGCTGGGGAATGACCCTAACTTTTCCACAACAATGCTTAATGCACTGGCAGGTAAACAACCGCTGGACAATACGCTTACCAATTTGAGTGGAAAGGATGTTGCAGGTCTTCTCGCATACCTTGGTTTGGTAGAAACCATAAACAAAGCTGCCGGAGCTGTTCAGCGCACTGGCGATGAAATGAGCGGTGATCTCAACTTAAGGAATTTGTACGCAGACGGTGTTGTTAAAACTGCTGGTGAAGTGCAGTCACTATCAGCGAATAGCTTTAGAATGATTTATGGCAACTATGGTGCTTTCTGGCGCCAAGACGGGGCTGATTTGTATCTGATGATTACAGATGCAGGCAACCATTATGGTGGTTTTAATGGACTGCGGCCATTTATTGTCAATCTTGGTAGTGGAAAAGTTACTTTTGGTAATGGAATTAACGGGGATTGCGTTGCCACAGGAGAAGTGAGAGCTGGCAATGGCGCTGCGCGCCTGGCGGCTGACGGGAATATCTATGGTTCGTTATGGGGCGGGTGGCTGTCCAGCTATCTGAGCAGGGTGGGGGTTCAGGATGTCCGGCTTGGCGGGCAGGGGTATCACTCTCCCGGCAGCAATGTTGTCTCGTGGACGTTTGGCGCGCCATTCGGGCATGTGCTTACTGGTATATCAATATCGGATACGGGGAAAAGCTCAGCCGATAACGTTAACGGCGTTTATTACAGGCCGATACAAAAACTGGTCAACGGCACCTGGTATAATGTAGCGAGTGTTTAATATGATGCATTTAAAAAATATTAAAAAGGGGCTGCCCAAAACACGCGAGCAATATGAACTATCAAAAAAAGAAAATATAGTTTTCTTTTTTGCAGAAGATGGCAAGGACTGGTATGAAGCACAGAAGCGATTTTCACCTGATACGCTGAAAATTGCGTATGACCAGGACGGAATAATTCGACGAATTGAAAATGATATTACATATATAAACCCGGAAGGGTTTAGTGTTGTAGAAGTGCCAAACACAACAAATAACCGAAGAGCAGACATTCTTGGTAACTGGATGTTCAAAGATGGCGAAGTGATAAAGCGAACTTATACAGAGGAAGAACAGAGGCAGCAAGCGGAAAACAAAAAGCAAAGCCTATTACAGGTCGTCAGGAATAATACCCAGCTATGGGACACCCAGTTACGGCTGGGAATTATTTCCGATGAGAATAAGCAAAAATTAACCGAGTGGATGCTCTATGCGCAGAAAGTCGAATCCACAGACACCTCCGTCCTGCCCGTAACATTTCCTGAACAACCAGAATGAGAAAAGGCCCGGCATCGGGCCTTAATTTTACTCAGGCTTATCTGGCCATTCAGGTTTTGTAGTATCCACGCGACTGACCAGAACGCTGTAGCGTTCCCAGGCGGTCAATCTGGTGCGTTCCTCATCTGTTGCCATATTCAGCCTGACGGCGCGCTCCAGGGGGAATATGACAGATTCAGCCTCAGTAAGGAGTTTTGCTCTCTGGTTTTCTGCCTGTCGAATTAAATCCTCCGCTGTTGGCGCCGACGGGGCAACAACTACAGATTGCCCGTATTCGTTTGGTTTAATAAGAAGGCTCAGGAAACAGAAAACCGCTAATCTGACCATTAGCGATTTTTGCGTTAAATCAGCCCCCCTTTAACTGAACCGGCCACATTGTTAAGGGATGATGTCACCTTATCTTTGAAGCCGGACAGCATATCGCTGAATGATGAGGATTGCAGGCGTTCGCGTAAATCCTCATCACAGCGTTCAAGAGTCAATGAAAACTCTATCTTTTTCGCCTTCCCGTAGCGATCGAACTCAGAGCGGGTCGTACTCGTTTCGGTCAGGACATACATGCCGTAAATCTGCCCAACACCATCAATCAGAGGCCAGGGACGTCCTGTATAAGCCTGCGTGGTTAGCAGCGACAGCGACACTTCGCCACCTGTAATCTCAGGATAAAGCACGCCGGAAAGAACGATGCGATCATCACCCGCACCGATATACTGCCAGCTTGCTGAACGGTTAACGCGTTCATTTTTCACATGTCGCCAGCTTTTATTTTGCTGTAACTGCTGATGCGGCAACGTGCGCAGCTCAAAAACAAACATGCCGTAAATCATCATCATGGCCATGACTCCTTAATCTTTATCGTAAAAACTGCCACGTCCGGCACGAGCGCGCCGTTCCATTTCCGCCCTGACCATTTCACCGACCAGTTTCGCCAGTTCGCGGGGATTCTGCGTAACAACGTTATGCAGATGAACATGAATTTCACCGCCAAACCCGGAGGCAACAGGCTCCCGGTTACGGGAAGTTGCAGGAACTGATGCTACTGGCGATCGTATGGCCTCCCCCACCGGGCGGGAGCTGGCCGCAACAACAGGGACCAGCGCCGGAGGCAGCCGAGCCGGGACCACGGGTGTGATATTAATTGCGGGGGCAGGCTTACTGACCTGCGCAATCTTCCGCTCCTGCCACTCCCCACGAACAGCAAGTGCGCGGGGTAGGTTCTTAAAGACAATATCGCCGGGGCCAATGCGTTTTTTCGTCTCATCAACCAGCTTACCTGTGTTATCAGCAATTTTGCTGAGTCTGCGTAGCGTACCGGTATTGCTGTCTGTGAGCGGTTTGTTGTCTTTGGGTTTATCACCTCCAGTGCCATTGCCATTTTCCACAGGCTTCGGCGGATTGATTTTCGCCAGGTCCCCCTGAAGCAAGGCAACCTTGTCCTGAAGAATGGCCGCACGCTGTGCGTCTTCGATTTTCTTTCTCGCCCTTTCCGCTTCATCCGGAAGCACACCAAGCTTTTCAAGTATCCACGCCAGCGTATCCAGCAACATTTTTGCAGGTGTCAGAACAAGCTGTAACGCACCGCCAAGAACGTTGCCGAATATCTCGCCAGCACTGGTGCATTTATCCAGCGTTTCCTTGCTGGACTCCATCGGTGACAGCAGCGATTTAAACCAGTTAAACACCTGGCTTATCCCGCTCCCGATTGCGTCAAAAACAGGGCCAAACCGTTCAAAGGTTTCGCGCAACGGAGTCAGCCTTTCCATAATCCCGCTGAACACCCCGGCAAAAAATGCCCTGATTGGATCCCAGTATTTCCAGATGAGAACGGCAGCTCCGGCAAGCGCAGCCACGATAAGACCAACCGGACTGAATAGCGCCCCGATAGCGCCTCCCAGCAAAGAAACAGCCCCCGTCACCATTCCCCATAGTGCTGGCAGAACCCTGACAGCATTCATTGATCCGGTCAGGAGAGAAAAACCAAGACGCAGTTTTGCCAGCGGGCCAGCAAGCACACCAATAGCCAGCGACAACGAGCCTACAGTTGCAGTCATTGCCAGTAGTGCACCACCTGCAACCAATAGCTGACGCGTCAGTGCCGGATGTGCCTGCGCCAGTGCCGTAATCCTGGCAACCACTCGCGTAAGCCACTGCGTGACAGAACGCAGCGGACCGTCAATCAGATCACTGATGCGAATACGCAGACCTTCCCACGCGCTGCCAAGTGATTTCAGATCGCCATCAAGGTTGTTGGCCATAACCTTTGCTGTGCGGTCAGCCTCACCGCGCGCGCCTTCAAGTTCTTTTCTCAGTTTGGGTAAGGAGCCATCACCCGCCGCATCAACGAGGGCCATAAATGATGTGAAAGCCTCTTGCCCGGCAATGTCCTTAAAGAACGATACCCGGTCAACTTCCCCGTATTTGCGGGTGGCTTTATAAAGGTCAGCCAGCACATCCTCCATCGGACGCATTTTGCCTCCGGCATCCGAGACGGACACGCCCAGCTCTTTCAGCGCCTCTGCTGCCGCCTTTGGCGGTGATGCCAGACGAGCCAGGCTGGCACGCATTGCCGTCCCGGCATCACTTCCCCTGATACCCATATTCGCCAGCACGCCCGCCATCGCTGCGGCCTGCTCCAGCGATATTCCCAGCTTGCCCGCCACCGGACCTGCATATTTCATGGTTTCGCCCAGTGCGCGAAGGTCAGTGTTGGTACGGGTGAACGCTGCGGTGAGTGTGTCACCGACCCGGTCCATCTGGTCAGCAGAAAGGCCGAACTGCGTCAGGATATTTGAGCCAATATCCGCCGTCTCGCCGAGGTCCATACCGCCAGCCGTTGCCATGCTCAGCACGCCGGGAAGCGCAGCCTGAATGGCCTGTGGTGTGAAGCCAGCCATTGCAAGAAATGCCTGTCCACTGGCGGCATCGCCTGCGGTAAACTGCGTTTCAGAGCCAAGTTTTAACGCCTGCTCACGCAGCGCCTTAAACTGCGGGCTGTTCTGGTCGATTCGCGTCAGTGCCTGAACGCGGGACATCTCTTTCCCGAACCCGATAGCGGGCTGCAAAAAACGCCCGGCAGCATAGCCGCCAGCCGCTGCCGCACCTATTGCCAGCGCACCACCCGTTTTCAGTTTTCCCGCTGTTTCCTGCGCGCGCGAATACCGCTCACGCGCCTGCGTTACACGCGCAAGCGCCTGCCGTTCGCGTTCAAGCTGGTTGTTGTATTGTTCGGTGCGTCTGATGGCCTGCTGAATGGTGTTATCGCTGCCTGTCAGGGAAATGCCGTGGCGTTTCAGTTCTCCGCCAAGCTCCCGCATTTTCTGAATTTCCCGTGTGCGCGATTCATTCAGGCGTTCAAGCCGGGTGCTTAACTGCTGCATCAGCTTTTGTTGTTTTTCGCTGAGCACTGTACCCGTGCGCTGTAACTGTTGAAGGGCGTTAAGCTGGCGTCGTGCTTTCACGATACCCGCATCCGCTTTACTGACAGCGTCACGGGCGCGCTCAAATGAACGCGCCTGACGCTCAAGATTTTTGATAGCCCCCTGCGTTCGCTGAATGGAATCACCAAACCGCCCCATCAGGCGGCGGGCGTTTTCGGCAGGCCGGGTCAGCCTGTCAACGGCGCTGAAAGCGACCCGGATATCAAGAGTCTTCATTGTCTGCATTCCCGCTGCGAAGTGCCGCCCGCTCACGCCAGCTAACCACTTCGCCGGGCGTCATCATGAAGATTTCGGCGGGCGACCAGTTAAAAATGACGGCAATATCTGCCACAAAGTCTTCTATGTGCTCAAAGCGCACAACTGTGATCAGGCTTCCGTCGCCTGTTCGTTCTTCCCGCCAGAGTCCGCACCGCTCAAAAAATTTACGGCAACCACACATAACTGAATAAAGTCGCGGGACGCCATTTTTTTTATCGTCACTTCATCCAGTCGCGGTGATGTCACGCGTGACATCAGCGTAAACATGGGTTCCGCTTTCAGGGCCAGCACATCAGACAACGACAGACCACGCAGGGAGCCTGCCTGCTCAATTGCTCCGGTAATCTCCACATACGTGATTTTTTCGCCGCCACGCTCAATTGGTCGGGTAAGTTTTACGCCGCGTTCACTGGTTTCTTTCACAGTGTCAGCAACCACCACCGTGTTTTCGGTATCGATGTTTTTCGTCTCTTTCATCAGGAAACTCCTTTCAGTCAGAGGCGACGCACTGCGCCACCTGCATATTACTTATCAGCCAAGCCCAAGCGCGGAACGGATGCGGTCGGGCACAATGTCCTTGCCATCCTTCCGGTAAATGAAGTTCAGCAGGTCAATCTCCCACAACGGACGATCGTTAACGCTCAGCTTGTAGTAGGTGTTTTTAATGGCGTAAGTGTGCGACGTGGCTTCGCCCTGCCTGGCTTCCCCCATATCAATTTCCGTCACACGCCCGCGCATTTCGACTTCATACAGGTCGCTTTCAGCGTCGGTGTAGTATTCACCCGCAAAACGCAGCAGCGTACCGTCAATCGTGCCGCCATACTTCAGGAACAGCTCACGAACTGCGCCCCCCATGACAAAGCTCGCATCAAGCGCGGAGTCGTCCAGACCGAGATCAATACTTACTGCGCCCATCATGCCACCGCCCCGGTAGCTGTCGGTTTTGCGCGTCAGTTTAGGCAGAGTGACGGACGTCACCTTACCCACTTCGTTTTCACCATCCACAAACAGCGTAAAAAAGCGAAGATGTTTTGGTACAGCCATCAGGCACCTCCCAGCACCGCAAATGCGGGACCAAAGAATTCATCAGTAAACGTCTGGTAAAGCTCCATGTCTTCCAGCGGAGGAACGGGCGTATATTTGTAGCGAATACGTACGCGCCCCTGACGTAAATCCGTGGTGCCGTTATCCACCACGTCATACCAGCACGACGCCCCAATCAGTTTCCCGGTAGTAACCAGTGAATCCAGTTTTGCCCTGATGGCACTGATAACATCCTTCACGTTCGCGGGCGTCAGTGGACTGTCGATGGTTTCAAACTGCGCTTCCGCAATCGTGTCAGCCAGTACCTGTGCGGTACGGGTATACACCTCAAAGATGTAGGCGTTCGTTTCCGGTGTGCGGTTGCCCCAGAAGCGGAACCCGTTGCGACGAATAATGGTCGTGATTTCTTTGTTGTTGAGGCTGTTGGCATCACTGTCTTCGGCCTGCAACGACCAGAACACATGTCTGGACATCCCCAGCACATTTTTAACCGGAACGTTGGACAGCGATTTGTGCCATCCCCGCTCATGGTCAATGTACGCACGAAGGCCGCACGCATAGGCAGGCGCGGGGAACGTTTCGTTTTTGCCACTTTTCGGGTTGTAGGCGATAAAGTCCGGCCATAAGAGCATCACCTCACGTTCGTTGAATTTCTGGCGGTAGGTAATCGACTCAGCCATCGTGTTACAGCCATGACATGAGGCATACACAAACGCGCGCAGTTTACCCGCAATCACGCACAGGGATTTCGTTACCGCCTCTGTATCCAGCTCCGGCGCGGCCAGAATACGCGGACGGTATCCGATGCTTTCATCCTGCTCTGCAACAAGCAGCGCATACATCCCCGTGTAGCTGCCGTCAGATTCAGAACCACCGATAACCAGTTGATCCTGCGTCTTACCGCCTTCTTCTTTGTGTTCAGCCACGCGAACGACGATCACTTTTGTGCTCACCTGGTCTGCGATGGCTTTAAGCGCACGATAAAGCGTTCCCGTAGTCCCGCATTTTCCCAGCACGTCATTGACGCGGGTCAGCAGTGTGGGCTTGTTCAGCGGGAACAGCTCCGCGTCCGCATCATCCGCCGTTGCCACGATACCGATAACACTGGAATCAACATCATTAATCGCTGTTACCAGGTCGGTACTTTCCGTAACACGGGCACCATGAAAACGAGTTTCACTCATAGCTTCAGCCCCTTGTATCCGTTAAATGATTCGGCAACAATCATCACCCACCACGCGCGTAATCTCACCCCTGCGCCGTTCTCCCTCCACGGCGACAACAAAAAGCAGTAACCCCCTACGCACGCACATGCGACCATGCCGCACAGGGAGGGAACAGATGACCGATACCACCATGCAATTGCTCAGTCAGAGCACAGACCCCGTGAAAATGCCGGATTTTGATATTCTCGCTGAGGGTAAAACGCTGTCCGGCGTGGCAGAACGCCTGATGAGCCTGTCACTGACCGACAACCGGGGATTTGAAGCGGACCAGCTAACCATCACGCTGGATGATGCAGATGGTCAGTTGCAGCTACCGCCACGGGGCGCGCGCCTGACGGTTCTCATTGGCTGGAAAGGAGAACCACTGACAGAAAAAGGCACTTACATTGTTGATGAAATCGCACACGAAGGACCGCCGGACAGGCTGACTGTTTCAGCCAGAAGCGCAGATTTTCGGGATGAATTTAACGTTAAACGTGAGGTGTCCTGGCATGATGTGACCATTGAGCGCGTGGTATCTGCCATCGCTCATCGGTACGGCCTGAAACCGCAAATCAGCGAGATGCTGATGGATATCGAAATCGACCACGCCGACCAGACCGAAGAAAGCGACATGTCCTTCCTTACGCGCATGGCGGAAATGCTGGGTGCTATCACCACGGTAAAAAGCGGTAATCTGTTATTCATCATGCCAGGCGGTGGCGTGAACGCACAGGGCCAGCCGTTGCCATCGTTCGCCATCACACGCAGCAGCGGCGATCGCCATCAGTTCCGCATTGCTGACCGAGAGGCGTATACGGGGGTACGCGCTTACTGGCTTGATCTTAATTACGGGAAAAAGAAAAAAGTCAGCGTGAAACGCCGTAAACCGAAAAAGGAGAAAAGCAGTAGCCGTGAAGGCGACTATATGGAAGGTGCGGAAGGCAACGTGTTTGTGTTACGCAAGACTTATCAGAACGAACAGGCAGCAAGACGCGCTGCGGCGGCAAAGTGGCAGCAGCTACAACGCGGAGCCGCATCATTCTCCATCACACTGGCACGTGGACGCGCAGAACTCTACCCCGAAATGCATGGCACGGTAACAGGATTTAAAAGCGAGATTGATAATCAGGACTGGATTATTGCAAAAGCCGAGCACACCATTGATAACAGCGGTTTTACCACGCAGCTTGAACTTGAAACAAAAATCCCTGAATGGATTGCGCAAACCTAAATGGTGGGAAGATACGGCACAGAGCCAACATAATATACCTGTTTGCTCTGTGCCCGAAATAGGCATCATAAACCTAACGATGAATTGATATGCAAGATTATAAAAAATCCGCTGACATTATTTCTCATCGTTAATCAAGTTTTTGCTGATGATACCGATACAGCATCATTCTAAGTTTTAGCAAGGTTGTACTATCATTATCTGCAGGGCAAAAATTATACCAACCTTCAGTATATTTATTTAAAGTATCAAAGTAATAATCCTTCAATGGATCATCCCTATCTGAGTGGAGACAAGAAAACATCTTCTGAAGAACATAATTTAATTCACCTGTAGGAAGCCTCGAAATAATCACATCACAAGTAGTTGTTAAATCTTCAATATTCATTTTCTGAAGATTATTTCTAATCTCTAAAACGATCGGATAGAGTTTACTCAAAAACTCATTTACTTCATCTTGAAGATGCTTCTCTTTAACACAACCATCAAACAAATGAATTAACTCTTCCAATTGCATTCGGTAATAATCATTATTACCTGGTATAGCGACTTCTGAAAGAAGCAGCCTCAACTCATCATAAATGTTATCGGTGGATGATATAACTTGCGCGGACAAAACATCGTAATGGTTGTTACGAATTACCACTATAGAGTCCATTAGTTTTTCTAGATATTTATACCTACTTTCAACATATGAGATAAGCTCGTTAAATTTAATACCGAAAATAACATCATCCACACCGGGTTTGTTATTATAAAGACTTATAGTAAAATCATTATTATTAAGTGCATAAAAATGAGGCCAGCTCGCAAATAATCTCTCCCCGTGGTTATTTTTAAGATTCGTAGGGTGAGCACCAAAAATAGCGCGAATACTCTTAAAATAAGAGTCATCATCCTCATGCGAAAGATAATGTATTTTATCCTTAAAAATATCAACAGAGCCTTTAAAGGGCCATTTCATAAAATTATTGTCACTTTCAATAATACGATGGAGTTGCCGCACCGCTTCCACTATTATATCGATTGATGATATAATAGTATAAATCTGCATAGCTTTAATATCAATGTCTTCAGATATTTCAGGGATGTTCATAAGATAGCGTACAGAAACAGTAATCCAATCCATGCATGAACAAATAGGGCTGAACTGATTTTTACCATTTCTGTTTATGAAGTAACTATAAACAAAATCTCTTTCATTAACTACATCGCGAAAATCCGTTATTAAAGTATCATTAATAGTTATACCAAAATTTGTCTTAGTTATCTTCATAGTGACCATTTTCACATCAACATTCTCATAGAGAGTAGATTTTTACCGTTATCATATATAAACACAAGTCATCTGGTTATCCGAATCACTATATTTAAAGCAATTAGGTTTAAACATGCACTCCTGCGCTAACTTTTTGCTCAAGGCGGAGTGGCTGTTGGAGTCTGAGCCAGTACAACTTAAAATAGAACCAGCACCACGTTAAGGGAGGTCGCTATGTTCCGTTGTCCGCTTTGTGGCGCATCTGCCCGTATCCGCACCAGTCGTCCGGAGAATGATTCAAACACCGTGCGGCAAAAGTATTACCAGTGTAACAACCTGGAATGCGGCGTATGCTTCTCAACACTGGAAGCTTTCCATAAATTCACATCGAAACACGCCTCCGGCGTTCACTCTTCAGAAGGTATCCCGTGGCATGAACTGCCTGCTTCACACAGGGGAAACAATCAGATGAGTTTGCCTTTACCTCAGAATTAACAGGCAGAATTGCCGGAGTAACAAAAAAGCGATAGATTACGCGCGGGTGCCTTTCGGCTGATGGTCGGAGGGAATACCCGAAGGCCAGATGTGGAAAGGCCCCGGAAAACATTTCTGTTTAACCGAGGCCCTAACATATCTACCTTAAGCAAGTGATAGGTTAGCGCCTCTCCAACAAAGGAGCAAGCGCTATGTCGCAAAAATCGCTTACGGCCATCACGTTCTGCGTGACGGTAATCCTCATCATCTGGATGCTGCACGGTTCGCTGTGTGAAATACGGATGAGCTTCTGGGGAGCGGAGTTTGCGGCGTTCTTACAGTGTAAGCAGTAAGGAAACCGCGACGGGGGAGCAATCCCCCGTCAATCGGTTGCTTAGGTTGGCCGAAGTGGCACCCTATCTCACAGGTATGAACAACAAACCCGCAGCGTAAAAACTGCGGGGTTTCTTTTTGGTCTCCCCCACTGAGGACACCATCAAAAATAACAGACCGCATTTCGCAGCACTAAGGTGCGAATTACCATAACACTCGAAATCACCCTTGCCCCTTTATTAAAGGGCTATCTACATCAAAAACGCTCTATCTCAATTAGTAAGAATCGAGTCGATACCCGCGATAAGGTCAGGAAAATAACTTTGATCAATGAGAGTACCACCTTCAACCGTCCAGCGAGTCAGCATATCAGGGGTTATTTTGAAGTTAAAACCAATAACATCAGCATCTGATGCATGACGGATATCACACTGAAAAGTATTAGTTCGGGGAGCATAAACTATTGGTGGCACCGCCTGATTTGTAGACAGTAACTGATAGAAGTGGTGCAGCTTATCCCGGAATTCCTCCAGGTCGAAGAGGCTAAACTCACATTTACACTCCAGGCTTATGCCTGATCCTGCTACTTCCAGCCAGCACATGATTAAATCCTGACGCCTGTCCTCCGGCTCTTCGATCCTTTCGATAAAGGAAAATCGGAATAACGCATCATCGTTTTTTATCTCAAACATAACCGTTGCTCTCTAATTCTTAATCGTAGTGAAAGTGCATAATTGTCCAGTCTTTTTCTCTAACGAGAACGTGAAGGCGATAACGCTCACGGACATATTTCACTTGCCCCCCAACGGTACGTTTAACCAGCCGATGCATTTCCGTTCGATATATAAATTGTCCCGCGATGTTTTGAGGATCGGGACTTCGCGTGCCATATCGAATAGCTTTTTCCATGATCTGTAACGGCACATAGCGGCCAGGGTCACTCATTCGTGTAGCGACTGTTTTTGTTACTTTCAGGTTTCGCGCAGACAGACCTATTTTTAATCTACCCCGCAGAAAGTTTATCGTCGTCTGACTTAGTTTTGCAGAAAGGGCAGCGCGACTACTTGCCTCAAAAAGCGCACGGCCTGTTCGCAATATTCGAAACACACCAAATGCTATTAGCGCAATATCTGTCGGATCGATAAGCGGGCTTTCAAGAGGAGCCTCTTCCATGCGCACAAAGACACCGTTGGTATCGTATATTTGCCATAAACCGGGAGCCTGATTGACCGAATAGCCAATGCACATACCCATTTCATCGTCAAGAATGGGTTGGGAATTAAGCGGTAAGTTGCGTGGCGGTAACTCGAAAAAAATACCGTCCGGGAGATTAGATTTAAACGTAAAAAGGTACCCAGGTTCTCCCTGAAAGGTAGGGTTATATCCTGCCACTGGTTCGTTCCTTATCGTCCACTAGGAAAGTTCATGTTATCGATGATCTTCCTGATTGACCAGTAGTTACAATTTACCAATAGCTGTAAACCTATTGGCTCGGAAATCAAAGTCTGGTCGCCACACCACCGCCATTTCATCGCCACTCGGCAAATTTCAGGCACAAAACAAACCCGCAGCGTAAAAAACAGCGGGTTTTCTTTTTGGTACCCTTACAAATGAGGGCGCCACTTATAAACAATAGGCATAACAGATCGATTTGTTATCATATCAGCAGCAGTAACCACATAAGAGGTGCCGCAAATGCCGCAAAATGTACGATGCAAAAATTGCAACAAACTACTTGCCCGCGCCTCATTTCACTACATTGAAGTAAAGTGTCCGCGCTGCAAAACCCTTAACCAGATAACGAGAGCCATCGAGCACCCCACACACATGAGGAGTTATGACCGTGGGGATCGCAATCCAGCACCAGCCAGTCCACACACAGGAACACACTAAGATTTACCAGAATGACAATGCCACGCTCTGCTGTGGAAATGCTCTGGAAATATTGCCGCTGATTGAGCCAGAAAGCATTGATGCCTTAATCACTGACCCACCTTACAGTTCAGGTGCAACACATAAGGCGGGGCGAACTAATCAGGACAGCCTCACCAAGTACCTGAACAATGACAACATTCATCGGTTTGAGGGATTCGCAGGTGAAAACATGGATGCCCATTCGTGGGCGTACTGGACGCAATTGTGGATGGCGCAGGCATACCGCGCAGTCAGGCCGGGCGGTTATGCCCTGGTATTTACTGACTGGCGACAACTGCCAGCCTTAACCGATGCTTTTCAGGCCAGCGGTTTTACATGGCGTGGCATCGTTGCATGGAACAAAGGAAGAGCAGCGCGAACCCCTCACACCGGGTATTTCCGGCATCAGTGCGAATACATCGTCTGGGGCAGCAAAGGACATTTAGGGAAATCGCCTTCGGGTCCATTCGACGGCTGCATGACGTTCCCGGTTATCCCATCAAAGAAAATGCACCCGACCGGAAAACCAGAAGAACTTATGGCAGAGCTGGTCAGGACTGCAAATAGCGGCGGAATCATTCTTGATCCTTTCATGGGATCGGGGACAACGGGCGTGGCTGCACTGAAAGCGGGGCGTAGGTTTATTGGTATAGAAACCAGTGAACATTATTTTGAGGTGGCAACACGGCGACTTGAAACAGAGACCAGACTATAAGACAAAGCCCGCAATATTGCGGGCTTACTCCCACTCCCCCACGAAAAATGTGGGCATGTCGTGGAACACAAATAAATAAACCATTATAAATCAATAAATTAACAAAATAAAAAAGGCCGCAGAGCGGCCTTTTTGGTTAGTGCAGATTATTCAGCTTTGGGCGAAGCGTTTTCGACACGACTTTTTAACTTCTGGCCGGGTCTAAAGGTCACCACGCGCCGTGCTGTAATGGGAATATCTTCGCCGGTCTTAGGATTACGACCTGGACGTTGATTTTTGTCGCGCAAATCGAAATTGCCAAAGCCAGACAGTTTTACCTGCTCGCCATTCTCAAGAGCACGACGGATCTCTTCGAAAAACAGCTCAACCAGCTCTTTCGCATCACGTTTGCTAAGACCAAGCTTATCAAACAGATATTCTGACATTTCAGCTTTTGTAAGCGCCATAGGTTCAATCCCTCAATGATGCCTGGAATCGCTCTTTTAATGCCTCTACACATTTGGCGACGGTAGAGGCAATCTCCTCTTCTTCGAGTGTACGGCTGGTATCCTGAAGGATCAGGCTAATGGCAAGGCTCTTATACCCTTCCGCTACACCCTTACCGCGGTACACGTCAAACAAGTTTACGCCAACTACCTGATTTACGCCAACTTTCTTACATTCGGCCAAAACATCTGCTGCTGACACATTTTCGGCAACCACAACTGCGATATCACGACGGTTTGCCGGGAAGCGGGAAACCTCCTGCGCCTGAGGAACCACGCGCTCTGCGAGGGCATTCCACTCCAGTTCAAACACCAGTGTCCGACCGTTCAGATCAAGCTTACGTTCCAGCTCAGGATGCACAACACCGATGACCCCAACAGGCCTATCTTTCAGATAAATCACCGCAGATTGTCCCGGATGGAGCGCCGGAATCGCTTCTGCGCGGAACTGAATGTCGGATAATTTCCCGGTCAGCTCCAGAACAGACTCCAGATCGCCTTTCAGATCGAAGAAATCGACGCTGCCTTTTGCCAGATCCCAGTGCTCTTCGTAGCGGTTACCGCAAATCGCACCGGCCAGCATCACATCCTGACGAATGCCGAGGTTCGCCTGCGTGTCCGGGACAAAACGCAGACCGGTTTCGAAAATACGCACGCGGCTTTGCTGGCGATTCTGGTTATACACCACCGTGCCCAGCAGCCCCGTCAGCAGCGACAGACGCATGGCTGACATTTCACTGGAGATAGGGCTTGGCAGGATCAGCGCCTCTTCTCCCGGATGAATCAGCTGTTGCACTTTCGGGTCAACAAAGCTGTAGGTAATCACTTCCTGATACCCTTTGTCGCTAAGCATAGTTTTCACACGTTTAAGCGACAAGCTTGATTCACGGTGTTCGCCCATCACCAGGCCTGCCTGCACCGGCGCGTCAGGGATATTGTTGTAGCCGTAAATACGCGCGACTTCCTCGACCAGATCCTCTTCGATTTCCATATCGAAACGCCAGCTCGGCGCCACGGCCAGCCACTCGTCCTGACCTTCCGTCACTTTGCAACCGAGGCGCGTAAGGATATCGCTCACCTGTTCATCAGCAATGTGATGACCAATCAGCCTGTCCAGCTTGCTGCGGCGCAGACGGATCGTTGCTGGTTTCGGCAGCGTCTCTTCATTGGTCACATCAATCACCGGCCCGGCTTCGCCACCGCAGATATCCAGCAGCAGGCGCGTTGCACGCTCCATCGCTTTATATTGCAACTGCGGGTCAACGCCACGCTCGTAACGATGCGAGGCATCGGTGTGCAGGCCATGACGGCGCGCGCGACCGGTAATAGCGAGCGGATTGAAGAAAGCGCACTCCAACAAGACGTTTTGCGTTTCGTCATTCACGCCGGAATGCTCACCGCCAAAAATACCGCCCATTGCCAGCGCTTTGCTCTGGTCAGCGATAACCAGCGTGTCGGCGTTCAGCTTCGCTTCGCTTCCGTCCAGCAACACCAGGGTTTCGCCCTCTTTCGCCATACGCACTACAATGCCGCCATCAAGACGGTCACGGTCAAACGCATGCATCGGCTGCCCCAGCTCCAGCAGCACGTAGTTGGTGACATCCACTACCGCATCAATAGAACGGATACCGCAACGACGCAGTTTCTCTTTCATCCACAGCGGCGTAGGCGCTTTAACATTGATGCCTTTAATAATACGGCCCAGATAGCGCGGGCAGGCTTGTGGCGCCTCAACAGTGATCGGCAGCGTTTCATTGTGCGTCGCCGCAACCGGTGCAATCTCCGGCTCAATAAGCGGCGAACGATTGAGCACCGCAACATCACGCGCAACACCGATAATACCCAGGCAATCTGCGCGGTTTGGCGTGACGCTGATTTCAATGGTGTTGTCGTTAAGTTTCAGGTAGTCGCGGATATCGGTACCGATGGGCGCATCTGCGGGCAACTCAATGATGCCGTTATGATCGTCGGAAATCCCCAGCTCAGAGAAAGAACAGAGCATCCCTTCTGAAGGTTCACCGCGCAGTTTCGCCGCTTTGATTTTAAAATCGCCCGGCAGCACCGCGCCCACGGTTGCAACCGCCACTTTCAGCCCTTTGCGGCAGTTTGGCGCACCACAGACGATATCCAGCAAGCGATCGCCGCCGGTGTTAACTTTTGTGACGCGCAGTTTGTCGGCATTCGGGTGCTGAGCACACTCAACCACTTCGCCCACGACAACGCCATGGAACGCGCCGGCGACTGGTTCTACGCCATCTACTTCCAGGCCTGCCATGGTGATTTGCCCTGACAGCGCTTCACTGTCAATGGCGGGATTGACCCATTCGCGTAACCACAGTTCACTGAATTTCATTGTTTTTCCTGCCCTTATTTAAACTGTTTGAGGAAACGCAGATCGTTTTCGAAGAATGCGCGCAAATCAGTGACACCGTAACGAAGCATGGTTAAACGCTCCATTCCCATGCCAAAGGCAAAGCCGGAGTAGATTTCCGGATCAATACCGACGTTACGCAGTACATTAGGATGCACCATGCCGCAGCCCAGCACTTCCAGCCATTTACCGTTTTTGCCCATCACGTCAACTTCGGCAGAAGGTTCGGTAAAGGGGAAATAGGACGGGCGGAAGCGGATTTGCAAATCTTCCTCAAAGAAGTTGCGCAAAAAGTCGTGCAGCGTGCCCTTCAGATTGGTGAAGCTGATATTTTTATCAACGATCAGCCCTTCCATTTGATGGAACATTGGCGTGTGGGTCTGATCGTAGTCGTTACGATAGACGCGGCCCGGCGCAATAATGCGGATCGGCGGCTGCTGGTGTTCCATGGTGCGGATCTGCACACCGGAGGTTTGCGTACGCAGAAGACGCGTCGCATCGAACCAAAAAGTGTCGTGGTCAGCGCGCGCCGGGTGGTGTCCCGGAATATTCAGGGCATCAAAGTTATGGTAATCGTCTTCGATTTCCGGCCCTGTCGCTACGGTAAAGCCGAGCTCACCGAAGAAACTTTCAATACGGTCAATGGTGCGGGTAACCGGATGCAAACCACCATTTTCGATACGACGACCCGGCAGAGAGACATCGATAGTCTCAGCGGTCAGACGCGCATTAAGCGCAGCACTTTCCAGATCCGCTTTGCGGGCATTCAGCGCCTGTTGAACCTGCTCCTTGGCTTCGTTGATCACTGCACCAGCAGCGGGACGCTCCTCTGGCGGCAGCTCACGCAGGGTGGTCATTTGCAGGGTCAGATGCCCTTTCTTGCCCAGATATTCGACGCGTACATTATCCAGCGCGGCGACATCTGTTGCATTGTTAATGGCTGCCTTCGCACTGGCAACCAGCTCTGCGAGATGTGACATGGTTTTCCTCGTAATGTCGGTGCAGACACCGTCTATGGTAAGTCATTTACGCTAACTATTTTGCCTCGCAGGCAGAGTAAACCGCTCTGCCCGACGCGATGCAAAACAGAAAAGCAAACGTCAGATACAAAAAAAGCCTCCACAGGGGAGGCTTCTGGCGCTGTTTTTCGTTTCTTTTCTCACGCGCTAGCCCCCTGGGTTCAGGTGCTAAAGTAAAAAAAGAAGCGGAAAAGAGCAGCATTCATGCTTGCGTTACCTTAATCGGGTAAATAGAAGTTGATGCTTATTGAAAGCGTATCACGGTGAAAAGTCAATGCGCTGACGGAGTTAAAGCATCCTGCACGGTTACAGCAGCATAGCGTTAAAGCAAAAGAGGGAGCCAGGCTCCCTCTCTTAAACCGGCTTACGCCAGAGCTGCTTTCGCTTTTTCAACCAGGGCAGTGAATGCCACTTTGTCGAATACGGCGATGTCAGCCAGGATCTTACGGTCGATTTCAACAGAGGCTTTTTTCAGGCCGTTGATGAATTTGCTGTAAGAAATACCGTTCTGACGTGCTGCTGCGTTGATACGTGCAATCCACAGTTGACGGAACTGACGCTTTTTCTGACGACGGTCACGATAAGCGTACTGACCAGCTTTGATAACAGCCTGGAAGGCAACACGGTAAACGCGAGAACGCGCGCCGTAGTAACCTTTAGCTTGTTTCAAAATTTTCTTATGACGTGCACGTGCAATCACACCACGTTTTACGCGAGCCATATGCTCTCCTGTATATTCTAATTAAAAAGTTTAAAGGTTAACGACTTATGCGTACGGCAGGCACGCGATTACCAGGCCCAGATCGCCTTTGGAAACCATGGCTTTCGGACGCAGGTGACGTTTACGCTTGGTAGCTTTTTTAGTCAGAATATGACGCAGGTTAGCGTGCTTGTGCTTAAAACCACCTTTACCGGTTTTTTTGAAGCGCTTAGCAGCACCGCGTACGGTCTTAATTTTTGGCATTTTTTAACTTCCACTTCGCATTGTTAATAAACGAAACAAAGGCGAACCAAACCTGCGAGCCTGTGACCCACAGGTTTAATTACTTGATGGCCTTACTGTTTCTTCTTAGGAGCGAGCACCATGATCATCTGGCGGCCTTCGATCTTCGATGGGAAGGATTCGACAACTGCCAGTTCACTCAGATCGTCTTTCACGCGATTAAGCACTTCCATACCGATCTGCTGGTGGGCCATCTCACGACCGCGGAAACGCAGCGTAATCTTGGCCTTATCACCCTCTTCAAGAAAGCGAATCAGGCTGCGGAGTTTTACCTGATAGTCACCTTCATCTGTGCCAGGACGGAATTTAATTTCCTTAACCTGAATAACTTTTTGCTTTTTCTTCTGTTCCTTCGAAGACTTGCTCTTTTCATAGAGGAATTTGCCGTAATCCATTATACGACAAACGGGCGGTTCGGCGTTAGGGCTGATTTCAACTAAATCCACCCCGGCTTCCTCAGCTTTTTCCAGAGCCTCTCGCAGACTCACAATACCAATCTGCTCGCCTTCCAGACCCGTCAAGCGAACTTCCTGGGCGCGGATCTCGCCATTGATACGATTCGGACGCGCCGTTTGAACTCGTTTTCCGCCTTTAATACCTTATTCCTCCAGTTGTTGAAGACTGCGGCTGCGAATCTCTTGTTGCAGCTTCTCAATCAATTCATTTACGTCCATGCTGCCAAGGTCTTTACCACGACGGGTACGCACGGCAACTTTACCGGCTTCCACTTCTTTGTCGCCACAGACCAGCATATATGGCACACGACGTAAAGTGTGCTCGCGGATTTTAAAGCCAATCTTCTCGTTTCTCAAGTCTGCTTTTACCCGAATGCCTGCATTTTGTAGTTTCTGCGTCAATTCGTTAACGTAATCAGACTGCGAATCGGTAATATTCATCACTACCGCCTGAACCGGTGCCAGCCAGGTCGGGAAGAAACCGGCGAATTCTTCAGTCAGGATGCCGATAAAGCGCTCCAGCGAACCAAGAATCGCACGGTGGATCATCACCGGTACCTGGCGGTCGTTGTTTTCGCCAACATAAGAAGCGTTCAAACGCGCCGGTAACGAGAAGTCCAGCTGTACTGTACCGCACTGCCATGCACGATCGAGACAGTCATACAGGGTAAATTCAATTTTCGGACCATAGAATGCGCCTTCACCCAGTTGATACTCAAACGGGATGTTGTTTTCTTCCAGCGCAACCGCCAGATCCGCCTCAGCACGGTCCCACATTTCGTCGCTACCGATGCGTTTTTCAGGACGCGTAGAGAGTTTCACGACGATTTTTTCGAAACCAAACGTGCTGTACATATCGTAGACCATACGGATGCAACCGTTCACTTCATCGCGAACTTGCTCTTCCGTACAGAAAATATGGGCATCGTCCTGCGTAAAGCCGCGCACGCGCATCAGGCCGTGCAGCGCGCCTGACGGCTCATTACGATGACAGCTACCGAACTCCGCCATACGCAGCGGCAAATCGCGGTAGGATTTCAGCCCCTGGTTAAAGATCTGGACGTGCCCCGGGCAGTTCATCGGTTTGATGCAGTATTCACGGTTCTCTGACGAGGTGGTGAACATCGCATCTTTATAGTTGTCCCAGTGCCCTGTTTTTTCCCACAGCACACGGTCCATCATAAACGGGCCTTTAACTTCCTGATACTGATAGGCTTTCAGCTTGGAACGAACAAAGGTTTCCAGCTCGCGGAAAATGGTCCAGCCATCATTATGCCAGAACACCATCCCCGGCGCTTCTTCCTGCATATGATACAGGTCGAGCTGTTTGCCAATTTTACGGTGATCGCGTTTGGCCGCCTCTTCCAGGCGTTGTAAATACGCGTTGAGCGCTTTTTTATCCGCCCAGGCGGTGCCATAAATACGCTGCAGCATTTTGTTATTGCTGTCGCCGCGCCAGTAGGCACCCGCGATTTTCATCAGTTTAAAATGATGGCAGAAACGCATATTCGGCACGTGCGGGCCACGGCACATGTCGACGTATTCTTCGTGATGATACAAGCCAGGCTTATCATCATGCGCGATGTTTTCATCAAGAATGGCGACTTTATAGCTTTCACCGCGTTTGGCAAATGTTTCACGCGCTTCATGCCAGCTGACTTTTTTCTTGATGACATCGTAGTTGGTTTCGGCGAGCTCATGCATACGTTTTTCGAGCGCGTCGATATCTTCCTGAGTCAGCGTGTGGTCAAGATCAACGTCATAATAAAAACCGTTATCAATAACCGGACCAATCGCCATTTTGGTATGCGGCCAAAGCTGTTTGATAGCATGACCTAACAGGTGCGCACAGGAGTGACGAATGATCTCAAGACCCTCTTCGTCTTTCGCGGTGATAATAGCCAGCTGCGCGTCTTGTTCAATCAGATCGCTTGCATCAACCAGCTCGCCATTCACACGACCCGCGATACAGGCTTTTGCCAGACCAGGACCAATATCCAGAGCAACATCCATGGGGCTAACGGCATGGTCATATTGACGCTGACTGCCATCAGGAAGAGTAATTACAGGCATTTCATTTCCTTATTTGCAGTGGTGCCCCACACGAAAGAGCACATACAAAATGAGATTTTATAAATATAACGACACGGGAGGTAAGTTTTCTCGCTTCACGTTAGCGAAATCTGCACGCCTGCGCTCAGTCATGACCGCCGCATACCCTTACCTTTGCCATTAAGTACGCTTTAATAGTACACATTCGTTAAGAGGGTTGAAAGGATTACTGTGACCTGTCTCCCGGATATGCCCCTCATAGCGCGGTTAGACACCGGCCCGGATAAAGGTTATAAAATGGGCGATTTTCATAAGGATTATCTTATTTTAGCGCGGCCGCTTGACACAATAGCACCGCAAGCAGTCTAGTTGGCTACCCATTCACATCTAACATACTGATAAGACATGGTAATAGTTTATCCAATTATTATAATCGCGCTGATTGCGATAATTATTTTTTCGTTTTACAAACACCGCAGCATTAAGTTGTCGAGAAACCTTCCGGGACGCCATAAAAAGCGGCGCTGGTAAGCCGTTCTTTATGGTGCGACAACAACCTACTCCGAAGGCACGTTCAGGCGTGCCTTTTATTTAGCCGCTCAATATTGCTACGCCTCGTAACCGAGCGCGCGGATCACCGTTTCCATTGCTTCCGTTGTCAGCGCTGAACGTTTAACTTTTTGATTTGCCAGCATCGTTCTGACCACGCCAGCAATAACAATATGTTTCGGCTCCTGCCCAAGGTCGCGCATTTCAAGGACGACTTTTCCCACCACCCGGCACATCTCCTCGTATAACTCGTCGTCTTTCGCTTTCCTCATTTCGCCTCCGGATACGGTCATTTTTGCCAGGACATTTGCACAAAGTTAAATTTTTCGACAATTTGCCTTAAAGTTGTTCGCCTCAGTTGCCGATGATTGTTCCATTAGCGACCTGAATGAATCAACTACCGTAATGCAAGCTATCAATTATAACCAGCTCAGCAGCAACAATTTACGGGTCAGGACGACCACCGCGTCCGTGCTGCAGGAATCGATCGAGCGGTTATCATCGGGATTGCGTATCAATAGCGCCAAAGATGATGCCGCAGGACTGGCTATCGCCAACCGTATGCGTTCAAATATTAATGCAGATGCGGCGATTTCCCGTGGCCTGGACGATGCAATAAGTATGGCGCAAACGGCAGAAAGCAGCCTGGCTACCGTGGGTGAATTGCTGATTCGCGCCAAAAGTCTGGCCATTCAGTCGGCGAATGACACGCTGGTGGAAAGCGATCGCATCAGCCTGAATAGTGAGTATCAAAACATCCTCAAAAATATTCAGCAGATTTCAGAAGGGACGGAAATTTTTGGCCGCTATCCTCTGGCGACTGACTCTCCCGAGCTACCGCCGGTATTGATTGGTGATACCCCGCCGCTGAATGTAAAGTTTCCCGTTCAGGGCACCGACTACTCGTTCAGTTCAGGGATTATTTCGCTGGCCTATATTCCCGCCGGTGCGCGGGATATCACCATTACTATCGACTCGCTGGGGCTGGATGATGATATCCAGCTCTTTACGCGCGACGGTAAGCATCTGGCCGGGACACCCGTTAATGGCAGCGATCCTGATTACACCTGGGTGAGTCGCGGCGTGACCGATTCGGCAAAAGCCACCAGCAAGGCGCTCACCGAAGCCAATGGTTTTGAAAACGGGGCGAGCTACGACGATTCACTGCTGATTGAAGGCGGTAACGCGTGGGCGTTAAATGGTAGCGAAACACTCAATTACAACGGGATGACCATCAGTTATAGCGGTGATGGCGACAGGTATGAACCCGACCGGGCATTTAACGACGGCAGCAACGGTTCGAACCGCCTTGAGCGGGTTAAAATAGATAATGTCACCGAAGACCTGATAGTCATGGTTGTTGGCAGCGGTTCTTTTACCAGCAACCTCACCTGGGGGGATTTGCCAAAACCAACGATTACGCCAACCGTCCCGCCAAAGCAGAGCGAACCCTGGCAAGTGGTGACCAGCGCGAACGTGGGCGAACCGTTGCAATCCATAACCGTCGCTGCCACCCCCGCCGACGTAAAATCGCTGGCGTTAAACAATACCGACTTGCTCTCCATAGAGACGTCCAAAGCCGCGATGTCAAAGCTTGACCAGGCACTGGACCAGGTAAATGGCTATCGGGGGGAGTACGGCGCAACAATTAACCGCTTTGAATCAAGCAAATCGGTACTGGCACAGCAGACGCTCGCGACGCGTGCGGCAAAAAGCCGTATTGAAGATGCAGATTATGCTCAGGAGGCCAGTAAGATGGTCAAAGCCCAGATATTACAGCAGGGACAAGATGCGGTGTTAAAAATTGCTAACCAGTCGGTCGAAAATATTCTGGCTCTGCTTCGTGACTAATTTATGGCTATGAATAATAAGCACGACAATCGCCGCAATAATTATATTATCGCAGCAAAATATAGCGAAAATAAAACCGGTACGACACTCTCCGGTTTTAAAAGTTAATGACTTAACTCTCTACGCATTATTCCCACTCACCGGCAACCAGCGTATGCGCATTAAACGCCTTATCGTTATTTCCCTGAGTGATGTGCGAACCGCGAACCATATTGGAACCCGCTTCGATAGCATTGACATCTGTATTATTGTAACCGGCAGTGGTAACAGGCTCAGCAGCGAAAACGCCAAAAGAGAGTGCGGAAAGCACTACAGCTGCTGCGGCAGTTTTTGTATTGTTCATAATCAGGTTCTCTTTTTTAATTAAACACATGACTACCTGGGCGTGTTTTTACCCGTGCCTTAATTGTAGATCTGGATCACACTCTTGCACAGTCAATTTATTTATCCATTCGTGTCAAATAAACTGAAGGTGTAACGAGGAGATTAATTATGGAGAGATTAAGGAGTTAGAAACGATACTTAAATAAAACTGGATAATACGTTTGAAATAACAGCACAAAATATCAAATAAAAAAGGGCCGAAAATTCCGGCCCGGCAGCTTACATTTTATAGCCTAACGTTACCGAGGTTCTGCGATCGGTATGTTCCGGCGCCGTTGAAGGCGGTTCGGAGTTCCAGGTCACGTTATAAGCGACTTTCAGACCAAAATGGTCATTGATAGCCACATTCAGTGCCGTCTCTGAGTTCAGCGTCGTATCGTCTGCGCCAAACACCGACACGCCCTGCGTAAATTTAGCATTGTCAGACAGTTGCCACGCGTAGGTTCCTGACGCGTACCCCAGGCCGGTGGTTTTGGTATCACCATCCGTGTACTTGTCATAACGAACGCCCGGACCGAATTCAAAGCGCAGGCTGTGAACCGGGCCATTGAGGATCTGCCGACCATAACCTGCTGTCACCACGTCACGGTCGCGGTAACCGTTGTAGCGATCGGTCAGCCAGCTCGCCTGCCCGAAAAGGTAATCGTAATCGGTCATGTTATAACGACCACGACCGCCGACGGCGTATTTTTCAGACGAACGTTCATCATTTGAAGAGGTATTGCTGGCATTGCCCCACAGAGACCAGGCGGTGGTATCACCGTACCAGGTTAGTGTGGAATCGGCGGTCAAAGAAGAACTCTTTGTATTGCCGGACTGGGCGAGATAGCCGCCGTTCAGGTTGCCTTCGAAAGGTTTCTGCGCGGTGGAAGGGTCATCCATGACAGTAAAAACGGTATCATCTGCGCCAGCATTCATTGACGCAAGCACGCCCGCAGCTATAACCAGCGCGGGTACTGTCTTAACAAGCTTCATTTATTAGGAGTCCGTACAGCAAAAAAAGAGACCAACACGGTCCCGGAAACTTTCAGAAGGATCAATGAGTAACGTTCCTGAGAAAGGTAACAAATTATAAAAAGGCTGCTTAAACATATCAATGAAATCTTATTTAATTTTTTGAATAAGAGCGCACTGAAAAAAACGAAACAGTTATTACTATTTCCTGGACTTAACATATATTTTTTACATAAATCATATTGTTAATTACTTTCCCTTTCGACTATTCGCTGCCATGCTTAATACAACCGGAATAAAAGGAGGTAATCATGGTACCGATTTATACGCTGACACTGGCGCCTTCACTTGATAGTGCGACGTTGACGCCGCAAATCTATCCCGAAGGAAAACTACGCTGTAGCACCCCGGTTTTTGAACCCGGCGGCGGCGGCATCAATGTGGCGCGCGCCATTGCCCATCTGGGCGGGAAAGCCACGGCAATTTATCCCGCAGGCGGCGCAACCGGTGAACATCTCTCTGCCCTGCTGGCGGACGAAAATGTACCGACCATCAGTGTCCATACGAAAGACTGGACGCGGCAAAACCTGCATGTCCATGTCACGTCCAGCAGCGAGCAGTACCGGTTTGTGATGCCTGGTGCTGCGCTAAGCGAAGACGAATTCCGCAAACTGGAAGAGAAAGTTCTGATTATTGAAGCGGGCGCTATCCTGGTAATCAGCGGCAGCTTGCCGCCGGGCGTTTCGACAAACAAACTCACGCAACTGCTGGAAGCCGCACAACAAAAAGGCATTCGCTGTATCGTCGATAGCTCCGGCGAAGCCCTTAGCGCCGCGCTCGGCGTCGGGCAGCTTGAGCTGGTTAAACCGAATCAGAAAGAGCTGGGCGCGCTGTCAGGGCGTGACCTGACGCAACCGGACGACGTGCGCCAGGCCGCGCTGGAAATTGTTCGCAGCGGCAAAGCCTTACGCGTGGTTGTCTCACTCGGCCCGCAGGGCGCGCTGGCCGTTGATAGCGAACGCTGCGTGCAGGTGGTGCCGCCGCCGATGAAGAGCCAAAGCACCGTCGGCGCAGGCGACAGCATGGTCGGTGCAATGACCTTAAAACTTGCGCAAAATGCGCCGCTTGACGATATGGTGCGCTTTGGCGTGGCCGCCGGAAGCGCGGCGACCATCAATCAGGGCACCCGTTTGTGCGCCCTTAGCGACACGCAAAAAATCTACGATTACTTATGCAAAATATGACGCCTTTTCCCCGCTTCAGGGGAGGCCCGTCGGCAGTCGACAAATTAACCCTGCCGACTATGCTAAAAAAACTTTTACAACATCACGGAGTGAAATATGGGCACTGATAGCATCACGCGCTACGTCATAACGGTCAAATTTCACGAGCAGACCCTCACGCAAATTAATGAGTTAAATAACCACTTTACACGCGCGGGTTTTCTCCTCACCATGACGGATGACGACGGCAATGTGCATGATCTTGGCACCAACACGTTCGGCTTGCTCAGCGCGTTAAGCGAGCAGGAAGTGAATGATTTAGCAAATGGTCTGGCCGAAAGCGCCGTCGGTGAAGAGACAGAAATCGACGTGTATCGCTGGGAGGAGTGGCGAAAAGCACAGCCGTAAAACGCCAGCACTGCCGCTTAAAAAAAGCGTTACGTCGTATTTTAAAAGCTTTAAGTGCGCTAACTATTTGATCGGGCTGATAACATGGGAGAGACATCATGTGGCAAGCGGTAAGTAGTCTGTTAAGCGAACAACTGGGCGACGGGGAAATCGAGCAACGCGAGGAGTTGCCAGGCGGCGAAATTCATGCGGCATGGCATTTACGCTACGCGGGGCATGACCTCTTTATGAAATGCGACGACCGCGAATTACTGCCAATCTTTACCGCCGAAGCCGATCAACTGGCGCTGCTGGCGCGCAGTAATACGGTAAGCGTGCCTGAAGTGCTGGCCGTGGGCAGCGATCGGGACTATAGCTTTCTGGTCATGGAGTACCTGCCCGCCCGTCCTCTGGATGCGCACAATGCCTTCATTTTAGGCCAGCAGCTGGCGTATCTGCATCAGTGGAGCGATCAGCCGCAGTTCGGGCTGGATTTCGATAACGATCTCTCTACCACGCCACAACCCAACGCCTGGCAGCGCCGCTGGTCGACGTTTTTCTCCGAGCAGCGCATCGGCTGGCAGCTGGAGCTGGCGGCAGAAAAAGGGCTGGAGTTTGGCAATATTGACGCCATCGTGGAGCATGTCCAGCAGCGGCTCTCTTCTCACCAGCCGCAACCCTCTTTGCTGCATGGGGATTTGTGGTCAGCGAACTGTGCGCTGGGGCCAAAGGGACCGTATATTTACGATCCGGCGTGCTACTGGGGCGACAGAGAGTGCGATCTGGCTATGCTGCCGCTGCACCCGGATCAGCCGCCACAAATTTATGATGGCTATCAGTCGGTTTCGCCGCTGCCCTATGATTTTCTCGACAGGCAACCTGTCTATCAGCTCTATACCTTATTAAATCGCGCGATATTATTTGGCGGGGAACATCTGCTCAATGCCCAGCGCGCGCTGGAGCGGGTGCTGGCAGCGTAACCGACAAGGCCACCTTTCGGTGGCCTGCGTTATCTGCAATGCTACTTATAAAAAACCGAGCAGCGTAAAGAAGAAGTAGCCGATAACAATCACCACTACCGGCAGCACATACAGCGGGAAAAATTGCAGAAAAATGGTGTGATGCGGTACCACAATTCGCGCCTCTATCTGCTCACGCGTTTGCCCTTCCGGCCCTTTGGCTTTTTCGAGGATCATCTGGTCTTCAACCCCTTCGCGCAAAAACCGCGCCTGGCGGCTCATGCGCGCGCCGGACGCCTGCAGTGCCAGCCCGACAAAAATCAGCACATAGATAACCCAGAACATGATGTTCGCACTGTGCCGGAAATCCGGCGTCGGCGAGTTGTACCAAAAGAGATTTAAAAACGGGGTGTTAAAGCGCATCATCTCAATCATCACATGGGCAAAATCCAGCATCACGGCGTTAATGCCGGGCTGTTTTTCGCTGTGATCGTACATAAATTTCAGTACAGAGATGATGGTCGATACCACCGCCGGGATAAAAATCACCCAACCAAGAACGCGCTTCAGAATGGCGATGCGTCCAGCTTGTTGATACGTCATGGCTTCCCCTTGTATGTGACGCACTGTTTTTGTTTAAGTCTACCCGCTGATTACCCTTTTCGCCCACTCTTTAAAGACGCTATGATGAATCTTTATCCATTATCAATCCGTTACCGGTATTCACTGCGCTAATAAAGAGAGGTGTTATGTCTGCTTCCCGTCAAATTCTTGCTGCCATTTTTGATATGGATGGGTTACTGATTGACTCGGAGCCGCTCTGGGATCGCGCTGAACTGGAGGTCATTGCCGGGCTGGGTGTGGATGTGTCGCGCCGCAACGAACTGCCCGACACGCTTGGCCTGCGCATTGATATGGTCGTTGACCTGTGGTTTGCGCATCAACCCTGGGTGGGGCCTGGCCGCGAAGAGGTGACAGAACGCATCATCCAGCGCGCGATTTCGCTGGTTGAAGAAGAGCGCCCCCTGCTCCCCGGCGTTCGCCACGCCATCGCCCTGTGTAAAGCCAACGGCCTGATGGTCGGTCTGGCGTCAGCATCGCCGCTGCATATGCTGGAAAAAGTGCTCGACATGTTTGAACTGCGCGACAGTTTCGACGCGCTCGCTTCTGCGGAAAAACTGCCGTACAGCAAGCCGCACCCGCAAGTGTACCTGGATTGCGCCGCGAAACTGGGCGTCGACCCGCTGACCTGTGTCGCGCTGGAAGATTCCGTTAACGGTATGATTGCCAGCAAAGCCGCACGCATGCGCTCCATCGTGGTGCCGGACGCGGAGCATCGCCAGGACCCGCGTTATGTGCTCGCCAATGTGAAACTCGACAGCCTTGAGCAGCTCACGCTGAACCATCTGCTCGGGTAAATGTTCCGGGGCAGCGCCCTGCTGCCTCTTTATTTTTCAACCCGTCACTTTTTGAAACATCATTTCATTTTTATTTGAGTTTTTCCTTCCGGCCTTCTATCCTCTGCACAGGCGCTTATGCCTGTTAAAATATTACGCCGGAGTAATCATGATACTGGATGCCTTTAATCTTGCGGGTAAAGTGGCCATCGTCACCGGGTGCGATACCGGGCTTGGTCAGGGAATGACGCTGGGCCTGGCGCAGGCGGGCTGCGATATTATCGGTGTCAACCGAAAAATCCCCCATGACACAGCGCAGAAAGTTGAGGCGCTGGGACGGCGTTTTATGGCTATTCAGGCCGATTTGCGCCACCAGCACACCATCGACGATATTGTCCGCCAGGCGGTCGGGAAAATGGGGCGGATTGATATCCTGGTCAACAACGCGGGCACCATTCGCCGCTGTGACGCACTCGATTTCAGCGAGCAGGACTGGGACGATGTCATGAACCTTAACCTGAAAACGGTGTTCTTTCTTTCCCAGGCCGTGGCCCGGCAGTTTATTGCCCAGGGTGAGGGCGGGAAAATTATTAACATTGCCTCGATGCTCTCCTGGCAGGGCGGTATTCGCGTCCCCTCTTACACCGCGTCAAAAAGCGGCGTGCTGGGGCTGACAAGGCTGCTGGCTAACGAATGGGCGCCGCACCGTATCAATGTCAACGCGATTGCGCCGGGCTATATGGCGACCAATAACACCCAGCAGCTGCGGGATGACGCCGAGCGTAGCCAGGAGATCCTCGGAAGGATTCCTGCCGGGCGCTGGGGAACCCCGGAAGATTTGCAAGGCGCAGCGGTGTTTCTGGCCTCGCGCGCCTCAGATTACGTCAACGGCTTCACGCTTGCGGTCGATGGCGGCTGGCTGGCGCGCTAATCTGGCAAATTTGTGACAAAGAGTTACACCGTCACTACTTCCGCCTACTGTACAAACATCCTATACTGTATGCATCGACAGTTTAGCGAGTTTCATCATGACGGCGGAAGGACATCTGCTTTTTTCCATTGCTTGTTCAGTGTTTGCCAAAAATGCTGAATTAACGCCAGTGCTCGCTCAGGGCGACTGGTGGCATATTGTGCCGTCGGCCATCCTGACCTGTCTGTTGCCCGATATCGATCACCCAAAATCATTTCTCGGTCAGCGCCTGAAGTGGATTTCTAAACCCGTGGCGCGCGCGTTCGGGCACCGTGGTTTCACCCATAGCCTGCTGGCCGTGTTTCTCGCCCTGACGCTTTTTTATCTGAAAGTTCCCCCGGACTGGATAGTCCCTGCCGATGCGTTACAGGGCATGGTGATAGGGTATATCAGCCATATCCTCGCCGATATGATAACCCCGGCTGGCGTGCCGCTGCTCTGGCCCTGTCGCTGGCGCTTTCGTCTGCCGCTATTAATGCCGCAAAAAGGCAATCAGCTGGAGCGAGTCCTCTGCATGGCGCTGTTTACCTGGGCGGTGTGGATGCCGCAGACATTGCCCGAAAACAGTGCAGTGCGCTGGACCTCACAGATGATAAATACCCTACAGGCGCAGTTCACGCAGTTCATTCATCACCAAAATGATTATTAACCGAACAACTATAATGTTTTTGTTATAAGCCATTCTTTTTGGATATAAACCTCATCCCGGCACTTCTGATAACCTTGCGTTACAGGATAGACCGATTGGTCGTCCGCATAATGAGAACAGGAGAACGGGGATGAATTTTCCACTAATCGCGAACATCGTCGTGTTCGTGGCTTTGCTGGTTCTGCTGGCGCAAACGCGTCACAAACAGTGGAGTCTGGCAAAAAAAGTACTGGTGGGCTTAGGTCTTGGCGTCGTCTTTGGCCTGGCATTACACGCTGTTTATGGCGCTGACAGTCCGGTACTGAAGGATTCCATCCAGTGGTTCAATATTGTCGGTAACGGTTACGTACAACTGTTGCAAATGATCGTCATGCCGCTGATCTTTGCTTCTATCTTAAGTGCCGTGGCGCGTCTGCATAACGCCTCGCAGTTAGGTAAAATCAGCGTGCTCACCATCGGTACTCTGTTATTCACCACGCTGATTTCAGCGCTGGTCGGGGTACTGGTGACCAATCTGTTTGGCCTGACGGCGGAAGGCCTGGTCCAGGGCAGTGCGGAAACCGCGCGCCTGAACGCTATTCAGAGCAACTACGTCGGTAAAGTGGCGGACCTGAGCGTGCCGCAATTGCTGCTCTCCTTCGTGCCGAAAAACCCGTTCGCCGATTTGACCGGCGCCAGCCCGACCTCCATCATCAGCGTGGTTATCTTCGCCGCGTTCCTCGGCGTGGCTGCGCTGAAGCTGCTGAAAGATGATGCGCCGAAAGGCGAGCGCGTGCTGCGCGCTATCGACACGCTGCAAAGCTGGGTGATGAAGCTGGTACGTCTGGTGATGCAACTGACCCCTTACGGCGTGCTGGCATTGATGACCAAAGTGGTGGCCGGTTCCAACATTCAGGACATCATTAAACTCGGCAGTTTCGTGATTGCCTCTTACCTCGGTCTGGCCATTATGTTTGCGGTGCATGGCGTGCTGCTGGGCATTAACGGCGTCAGCCCGCTGAAATTCTTCCGCAAAGTGTGGCCGGTACTGACGTTCGCCTTTACCAGCCGCTCCAGCGCCGCGTCGATTCCGCTGAACGTTGAAGCGCAAACCCGTCGCCTGGGCGTGCCGGAGTCTATCGCCAGCTTCTCAGCTTCGTTTGGTGCGACCATCGGCCAGAACGGCTGTGCGGGTCTCTACCCGGCGATGCTGGCGGTGATGGTTGCACCGACGGTGGGCATCAACCCGCTGGACCCGGTGTGGATTGCAACGCTTGTCGGTATCGTCACCGTCAGCTCTGCTGGTGTGGCGGGTGTTGGCGGCGGGGCGACTTTCGCGGCGCTTATCGTGCTGCCCGCGATGGGCCTGCCGGTGACGCTGGTGGCGCTGCTTATCTCTGTCGAACCGCTGATTGATATGGGCCGTACCGCGCTGAATGTGAACGGTTCGATGACTGCCGGTACGCTGACCAGCCAGTGGCTGAAACAAACGGATAAAACCGTGATGGACAGTGAAGAGCACAGCGAGCTGGCGCATCGCTAATTTGAGCTGAGAGTTGAGCTACCCTGATAACGCCTGCCGCTGTGCAGGCGTTTTTTATTCTTCTGCTATTTCGCCTTCCTGGCGCATTTGCGTCGCCCAGCGCTGGGCTGCTTCCGGCACGCTGAATGTCGGCGAGCGGCGAAAGTGTTCCCCCACCAGCACAAACGCCACATATTTACCACGCAACAACCATACATCGCGAAACCCTTCAACTTTCACTGCGTGATCGGGAGGCGCAGGCTCGACGCGGGGAACATAGCTAATGACTCGGCGATTGTGTTGGCGAAATGGTTTCATAATTGGTGCATTCACTAAAGACAAATTCCACAAACAAGAAAGGCCTTATCATAGCCGATAGTGGCCCGCTCCGTCGCGCCCTGCGTGCCTTTCTGCGATTTTTCATTCAACCGTCTGCGACCTTAGCGCCAAAACCATGTTCTATAGTTATAGGGTCTTAAAAAACATAACGGTCATTTTTAGCAATGAGAAAGGAGAAGAGTTCAATGTCGCAGAAGCATAACGACCCTAACAGCCACCAGTCCCCGGTTCATGACGCCAGCGAATCGCGTCCCGGCCTGGATTCCCTTGCGCCTGAAGATAATTCCCACCTCCCCTCGCCACATCCCAGCGCGCCGGGTGAACAACCCACCGCGCCGGGCAGCCTGAAAGCACCGGATACCACAAACGACAAACTCAACCAGCTGGAACCCTTTCGTAAAGGAAGCGAAAATTTTGCGCTAACCACCAATCAGGGCGTGCGCATCGCCGACGATCAAAACTCCCTGCGCGCCGGAACACGCGGCCCGACGCTGCTGGAAGATTTTATCCTGCGGGAAAAAATTACCCATTTCGACCACGAACGCATCCCTGAGCGCATCGTGCACGCGCGCGGCTCGGCCGCACACGGTTACTTTCAGCCCTACCGTAGCCTGAGCGACATCACCAAAGCAGACTTCCTGTCCGACCCGGAGAAAATCACCCCGGTCTTCGTGCGCTTCTCCACGGTACAGGGCGGCGCGGGTTCAGCCGATACGGTGCGCGACATCCGCGGTTTCGCCACCAAATTTTATACAGAAGAGGGCATCTTTGACCTGGTCGGTAACAATACGCCGATATTTTTTATTCAGGATGCCCATAAATTCCCGGATTTTGTCCATGCGGTGAAACCGGAACCCCACTGGGCAATTCCGCAGGGCCAGTCAGCGCATGACACCTTCTGGGACTATGTCTCGCTGCAACCGGAAACCCTGCACAACGTGATGTGGGCGATGTCTGACCGCGGTATTCCGCGCAGCTATCGCACCATGGAAGGCTTCGGTATTCATACCTTCCGCATGATTAATGCCCAGGGCAAAGCCACTTTTGTGCGTTTCCACTGGAAGCCGCTGGCGGGTAAAGCGTCGCTGGTGTGGGATGAGGCGCAGAAACTGACCGGGCGCGATCCGGACTTCCATCGCCGTGAGCTATGGGAAGCGATCGAAGCAGGTGATTTTCCGGAATATGAGCTGGGTTTGCAGCTGATCCCGGAAGAAGATGAGTTCAAGTTTGACTTCGACCTGCTCGACCCGACTAAACTCATCCCTGAGGAGCTGGTTCCGGTACAGCGCGTCGGTAAAATGGTGCTCAACCGTAACCCTGACAACTTCTTTACCGAGAACGAACAAGTCGCTTTCCACCCGGGCCACATCGTTCCGGGGCTGGATTTCACCAACGATCCGCTGCTGCAAGGCCGCCTCTTCTCTTATACGGATACGCAAATCAGCCGTCTCGGCGGGCCGAACTTCCATGAGATCCCGATCAACCGCCCGACCTGCCCGTATCATAATTTCCAGCGCGACGGCATGCATCGCATGGATATTGATACCAATCCGGCAAACTATGAGCCGAACTCGATTAACGATAACTGGCCGCGTGAAACGCCGCCGGGGCCAAAGCGCGGCGGTTTTGAGACTTACCAGGAGCGAGTGGAAGGCCATAAAATCCGCGAACGCAGCCCCTCTTTCGGGGAATACTACGCCCACCCGCGCCTGTTCTGGCTTAGCCAGACACCGTTTGAACAGCGCCATATCGTCGATGCGTTCAGCTTTGAGCTAAGCAAAGTCGCCCGGCCGTATATTCGTGAGCGCGTGGTCGATCAGCTGGCGCATATTGATATTACGCTGGCAAAACGCGTGGCGGAAAACCTGGGTATCACCCTGAGCGATGAGCAGTGCAATATTGCCCCGCCGCCGGATGTGAACGGTCTGCAAAAAGATCCGTCCCTCAGCCTCTATGCCGTGCCCGATGGCACCCTGAAAGGCCGCCAGGTGGCGATTCTCCTGCATGACAAGGTGAGCGCTGCCGATGTGCTTGCTATCCTGCAGGGGCTGAAAGCAAAAGGCGTGCACGCGAAATTGCTCTATTCGCGCATGGGTGAAGTGGTGGCGGATGACGGCTCCACGCTGCCGGTCGCTGCGACTTTTGCCGGTTCGCCATCCCTCACCGTGGACGGTGTGATTGTCCCGGGCGGCGATCTCAGTGGTCTGCTGGATAACGGTGATGCGAAGTATTATTTGCTCGAAGCTTACAAACACCTGAAGACTATCGCGCTGGTCGGCGATGCGCGTCAGTTTAAAGATGTGCTGAATGTCCCGTCGCAGGGTGAAGAAGGTATTGTCGAGGCAGATAATGCGCAAGGCGCGCTACTTGATGATTTCCTGACTCTGCTCGCCGCTCACCGGGTCTGGTCACGCATCGGTAAGATTGATAGCGTTCCTGCATAACGTGAAAAACCGGCCAAATGGCCGGTTTTTTTTAGTGTGTAGCAGAAAATTACTGCTTCGGCGCCTGCGGATCGGTGTCGTATTCAGCACAGGTCTGGTAGCCGGAGTTCAGCACACGACCGGTTTCATCCAGTGCGACGAAGTAGGTTTCCGTTTTACCGTTACGCTGACCCAGGATATAGGTCTGGCACGTACCGCGCGCATGCACCATGGTCACTTCAGAAGACGGGCGGCCCGCAATCTGCATGACCTGATCGCGCGTCATGCCTTTTTTCACATCTTTCACTACTGGCTGGCTAACCTGATCTTTTGCGCGATCGTAAGCCGTACACCCTGCCAGCATAGTCAGTACCGCTGCTGCACCCAGAATTCCTGCGATGTTCTTTTTCATATTCCATCCTCTTGTTTATCCGCTTGTGTATCAGCGTGTTATATAAGCCTGGAATATAAAAGTGCTTTTTTCAACTAAACGAACTCAATGGTCTATCTTTCAGAGAAATCTAATAAAAAGAGTACTAACTCGTTAAATCGCCGCAAAATGCACCCCATAGTTTTATGATCCTTGTCGTTTAGCCGCCGACGGGTTAGCTTTAGTTAAAACGATTGCAACCTTTAACAGCATCACAGAACGGAGGGGTAAATGACTCTGCAACAAGAGATTATTACGGCGCTCGGTGTTAAACCGACCATTGATGCCGAAACTGAATTTCGCCGCAGCGTAGACTTTCTGAAAAGTTACCTGAAGGCGCATCCTTTTATAAAATCGCTGATACTGGGCATCAGCGGCGGCCAGGACTCCACGCTCGCAGGCAAAATCAGCCAGCAGGCTATTCTTGAGATGCGCGAAGATAGCGGCGATAAAGAATACCAGTTTATCGCCGTGCGCTTGCCTTACGGCGCCCAGGCCGATGAGCAGGATTGCCAGGACGCGATTGCGTTTATTCGCCCGGATCGCGTACTGACGGTCAATATTAAAAGCGCCGTGCTGGCAAGCGAACAGGCGCTGCGCGGCGCGGGTATTGAGCTGAGCGATTTTGTGCGGGGTAATGAGAAAGCGCGCGAGCGTATGAAAGCGCAATACAGCATCGCCGGGATGTGCAAAGGCGTGGTCGTCGGCACCGATCATGCGGCGGAAGCAGTGACCGGTTTTTACACCAAATACGGTGACGGCGGAACAGACATTAACCCGCTCTTTCGCCTGAATAAACGCCAGGGAAAACAGATCCTCGCCTGGCTGGGCTGCCCGGAGCATCTGTATAAGAAAGCACCGACGGCGGATCTGGAAGACGATCGTCCTGCTTTGCCGGACGAAGCGGCGCTGGGTGTGACCTATGAGAATATTGACGACTACCTCGAAGGCAAGCAGCTCGATGCCGGTAGCGCCAAAATTATTGAAGGCTGGTATCTGAAGACCGAGCACAAACGCCGTCCGCCGATCACGGTATTCGATGATTTCTGGAAAAAACAGTAAACTTTCAGGGCGGCGCAGGCCGCCTCTTTTTTCAGCAACGAAGCCCTGCTATACTGGATAAGTAAACAGTAACAGGAGTGGTTTGTGGTCAGGCGTCAATCCGCCCCGCGTCTCGAATTTGAAGCGGCGGCAATCTATGAATATCCCGAACATCTGCGCCCGTGGCTTGAGGCCATGCCAAAGCATCCCGGCGTTTATATCTTTCATGGTGACGGCGAGGCGATGCCGCTCTATATCGGCAAAAGCGTCAATATTCGCAGCCGTGTGCTGTCGCACCTGCGCACGCCAGATGAAGCCGCCATGCTGCGCCAGGCGCGGCGCGTTACCTGGATTTGCACCGCCGGGGAACTCGGCGCGCTGCTGCTGGAAGCGCAACTTATCAAAGAGCGTCAGCCGCTGTTTAATAAGCGCCTGCGCCGCAACCGTCAGCTCTGCTCGCTGCGTCTTAGCGGTGAAAAACCGCAGGTGGTGTATGCCAAAGAGGTGGATTTTTCCACCTCTGCCGATCTCTATGGCCTGTTCGCCAACCGCCGGGCTGCTTTACAGGCGCTGCAAACCATCGCCGATGACGAAAAACTCTGTTACGGGCTGCTGGGTCTGGAACCCCTGAGTCGTGGCCGGGCCTGCTTTCGCTCGGCACTGCAGCGCTGCGCCGGTGCCTGCTGTGGCCGCGAGTCGCCTGAAGCGCACAACATGCGTTTTATGGCCGCGATGGCGCGTTTACGGCTGGTGTGCTGGCCGTGGCAAGGCCCGATAGCCCTTAAAGAGCGGAGCGAAACGATGACCCAGTATCATATTATCCATAACTGGCTGTGGCTGGGTGCGGTCGATGCGCTAAGCGATGCGGGAGCGCTACTGCGCGCCCCTGCCGGGTTTGATCACGACGGTTATAAAATCCTTTGCAAGCCGCTGCTCTGCGGCGACTATGACATCATTGAGCTGGATCAGTAGCCGGGTAGCCAGCTGATTTCGCTAAACAATAACTGCCCTTCGGCCTGCAATAGCCGCAGGGTATTGCGCCCTTCCTGCCACCAGGCGCCCTGATCGGCGCTCAGCAGCGTCTCCCCCAGTTGCCAGGCGCCGCTCAACACAAACACCACGCCGCCGCGCGCGCCTGGGGTGGTAAAGGTGCGATCGGCAACGCGCACCGCTGCCCGGCAGCGATCGCTGCGGGTCATGACATTGAAATTCATCGACATTTTCCCGGAACGCAGCCCGGCTTTGACCGGCTGCTCGCCGGGAAAACGAAACGGTTGCAGGTGTCTGAGAGTGTGGCAAAACGCCTCGCCGCCATCCAGCACCACTTCTCCGCCCTCAATGAGCGTTATCACCCGCTCCACGCCGGGAAAGGAGGTAAATTCGCCACTGCTTGCCAGCGTCGCAATACTGACGCGCCAGTCAAAATCCCGCGTCGCGGGTGGGAAACAGCAAATCTCGCGCGTCTCGCCTGCACCATTACGCCACAAACTGACGGGCATTTTACGGATATCAAAAAAGTCCATCATCACTCCTGAAAGGCACAGCCAAAGCCGGGCCGCTGCGCGTGGCGCAGCATGCATTGTTTTTATGGTCAGACAGGGACTATCGGCAACCAAAGGTATTTGCCTTAGGCTGGGGGATAAAAAAAGATGATCAATGCAGAGAATAGCGCGTTGCCCCAGGCAGAACCAGCGGTCGGGAAGAGAAAAAACCGCCGGGTCTGCCCACCCTGACAGGAGTGAGCAAAACCGACGGTTTCAGGAAGTGTGCTGAATTATTCAGCCGTTTCAGGAGCGATTTTACCTTACCGCGCCGGACGTTCTGTCAGACGCTTCTCAAAATTCGCATTAAACTGTTTTTTCTGCTCCGGGGTCAGAAGGTTGTAAATCTTATTCTGAGTTTCAAGATGTTTGAGCATCATCACTTTGTGCTTCACCTGGGCTTTATCAATTTGCGCTTCAGCTTTAGCGATATCAAAGGTATCGCTGGCGACAATCTCCTGCGTTGCGCGCAACTCTTCTGCCGATGGACGTTTAATCTGGTTACGCTCGCTTGTCGTGAGGTCGCGAATCTGCTGTTTTTGCGCATCTGTCAGGTTCAGCCCTTTAAACATCCGCATCTCAACCGGATCTCTTTGATGCATCATCGGCTTGCCATCGGCAGGCGCGGCGGTGGTTTCAGCGGCATGAGCCAGGTTAGCAGCACCGAAAGCGAGGGTGGAGGCAACGAATAACGCTGTTAATTTACGCATAATTAATTCCTTAATTTAGTTTTACTTACGGTGGTTAACGTAGTTAATGATATTCACTACTTTCGTTTTATTTACGACAGTTAACGTCTTGATGGTATTTACTTTACGCTCTTTATCGTCAATTAATCAGGGCGACAGTAAAACAATGTAAGAGTAAATATCATCATTTCATCAATTATAGAGGAAATAAGGAAAAACGGTGAAGAGTTGCATCTGAAATTAACTAAGCGCATGTTTTTAAAGGAGGTGGTGAAATTAAATAGGAATACGGATAAATAATAAACCGTTTAGGCGTGATAATTCTGAAATTTATTTAATGGAATAATAAAAGGACGCCGCAATATATAACGGCGTATATTTCAGGACATTTTCTCCAGCATCAAACCGGCGCGTAAGCCAATGGCAACATCAGGATTGGGGAACAAAACATACTCCTGCTCGCGCTGCACCACGTAGCGCTCCCCGCTATCTTCTGCCAGCACCGTCCCGGCAGGGAAAGGCGTAAAGTTAAGCGTCTTAGGCGACATATACAGCGTAAACGCTTCGCTGTGCCGGGTCAGTTGCTGCACAACACGATAGCGCAGCGGCGCGGTTTGTGACGCGCTAAAAGGCTCGCCCGCCAGCAGCGCCGCCAGCGCGCCGGACGTCTGCCTGAACTGGCTGAGATCGTTGGTGCCAAACGGCAGCGCCTTACCTAATTCCAGCGTGCAGGACAAGGCATCAAACGCTTCGCAGGTATAATGAGTAAAGGTGCCACCCGGTGCCTGGTGAAACACCAACGCCTCCAGCCCGGCATCGCCAAGCCATTCCAGAAATTGCTCATCCCAGGGCTGCGCGCGCATCGGCAGCACGCCAAAGCGCAGGTGGTGCGAGCCACGGATCGCCGTATGCAAATCCAGATGCCAGCGCCGCTCATCCCCGGCGGCAAAAAAATTGCTTACGGCGCGCTCAAGCTGCGCGGTGCGCACGGTTTCATCGCCTGCCGCAATCTGCTGCCAGCGTCCACCAAATAAACGGTTCAGATCGTGTTTCAGATAGCGTTTATTTTGCGCCAGCGCCTGCGGGTTGCCTAAAATAACCAGCACGCGCCAGCTAAGCGGCTGGCGTCCGGCAAAAAGATTTTTTAGAAGCTTATCAACCATTTCTACCGGTGCGGTTTCGTTACCGTGAATCGCGCAAGAGAGCACCAGCGAGCGCCCGGTAGGCTGCACGGGCACCAGCTCCAGGATGCCTTGTTCATGCCACAGCCAGTGGATGCCGCCCGACTCGCCGGATTTGTTTTGCGGGATCTCACCGGCAAATGTTATCGCAAGAAAATTCTCCATACGCCCTCCCCTTAGCGCTGGAACGGGTAAACAGAACCCAGACAGAGTAATTGCGTCAGGCTATCCAGCGCTTCGCGACTTTCACGCAGCAACTGCGGATCGGCTAAATCCGCCAGCGTCAACCGGTCGCGATAGTACTTATCCACCCAGGCATTCAGCGCGGCGTACAGGCTATCGTTCATCATCACCGCCGGGTTCAGTGCTTGCTGTTCTTTTGCGTTGAGCACCACGCGCAGGCGCAGGCACGCCGGGCCGCCGCCGTTGGCCATGCTTTCGCGCAGATCGAACACTTTCAGCTCGCTTATCGGGTTATCTGCCGCCAGCAGTTCGTTGAGATAGCGCCACACGCCAGGGTGCGCCTGCGACTCCTGCGGTAGCACCAGCATCATGCGCCCGTCCTCGCGGCTTACTAACTGGCTATTGAATAAGTACGTTGCCACCGCCTCTGCCACGCTGACGGCACTTTGCGGCACCTGGATGGCGGTAAAACCGGGGACGTTCGCGCGTAGCTGCTCCAGGAGATGTGGCTGATCGACAAACGCCAGCTCATGGCAAAACAGCACCTGCCGGTTAGATACCGCTATCACATCATTATGAAAGACGCCCTGGTCGATAACGTCCGGGTTCTGGCGGGCAAAAATAGCCTGCTCAGGGCGCACCTGATTGATGCGGGCAACCGCCTGGCTGGCTTCCAGCGTCTGGCGCGCAGGGTAACGCGTGGGGAATGTATCGCGCCGCTCTTCGCGCCCGTAGACGAAAAGCTGCACCCCCGGCTCGCCGTAATCACCGCCAAAACGGTTATGGTTGGCGGCACCTTCATCCCCAAACATCGCCACTTGCGGCAGCGCAGAATGCACGCAGAAGCGATTTTCATCGCCAAATATTGCGCGCAGTATCGCCTCCGTGGTGGGCGCTTCGATCGAGCGGTGAAATTTGTTGTTGAGGTTCGCCACCGTCAGATGCACTTTGCCATCGAGCGCATCGGCTGAAGGGCACACCGTGGCGGCGTTCGCGACCCACATGGCAGAGGCTGAGCTGACGGCGGAAAGCAGCAGCGGAGCCTGTAATGCTGCCTTTTCCACCACCTGCTCATCGCTGCCGCTAAAGCCAAGCTGGCGCAGCACCGGGACATTGGGCCGTTCATGCGGCGGGATCACCGCCTGGGCAAAACCGTCATCGGCTAACGCTTTCATTTTCAGCAAGCCCTGTTTTGCCGCAAGCTTCGGGTTGGAAATCTGAAAGCGGTGCTTTGTCGAGGCTTCGTTACCGAACGACAGCCCGGCGTAGTGGTGCGTTGGCCCCACCAGGCCATCAAAATTCACTTCACGCGTTTTCATGGCAGCGTCTCACGGGTGAAATCCAGCCCCGGACTGAGCGTTTGCGGCAGGGTTAACGCTGGCGACTCTAAGCTCGCCATCGGCCACGCGCAGTAATCCGCGGCGTACCATGCGCTCGCCCGGTGGTTACCGGAGGCCCCCACGCCGCCAAACGGCGCGGTACTGGCCGCGCCGGTAAGCGGTTTGTTCCAATTGACGATCCCGGCGCGCGCCTCCAGCAAAAGCTGGTCGAATTTTTCGCGTGACGGCGAAATCAGGCCGCAGGCCAGCCCGTAGCGGGTAGCGTTCGCAAGCGTAATGGCTTCCTCAAAGGTATCGTAACGCCAGACGCACAGCAGCGGGCCGAACACTTCTTCATCCGGGACATCGGCCACCCCGGTCATCTCAATTATCGCCGGACTTAATAGCGACGTGCCTTCTGCCAGCAAGCGCGGTGCCAGCAACGTTTTCCCGCCGCGCGCTTCATGCGCCTGCCAGGCCTGATAAACCTTCTGCGCCGCTTCAGGCGAAATCAAGCCGCCCATAAAAGGCTGAGGCTCGGCATCCCAGGCTTGCGGCGTCAACCGCGACGCGACCTCAACCAGACGCGTAATAAAAGCATCCCCGGCGGCAGAGCGCTTCACCAGCAGACGGCGCGCGCAGGTGCAACGCTGCCCGGCGGTAATAAACGCCGACTGGATAGCCAGATGCACGGCAGCATCGGTATCGTCCGGGTCTTCCACAATCAGCGGGTTGTTACCGCCCATTTCCAGCGCCAGAATCTTCTCCGGCTGCCCGGCAAGCTGGCGATGCAACTGATACCCCGTGCTGGCGCTGCCGGTAAAGAGCAGCCCATCCAGCCCCGGTAATGCACTCAGCGCCTGGCCGGTTTCCCGACCGCCCTGCAACAGATTGAGTACCCCGGCAGGCAGACCCGCCTGCTCCCACAGTTTCACCACCGCCTCACCGCTCCAGGGCGTCAGCTCGCTTGGTTTAAACAGCAGCGTATTACCCGCCAGCAGCGCAGGAATAATATGACCATTGGGTAAATGGCCGGGGAAGTTATACGGCCCGAATACCGCCAGTACGCCATGTGGGCGATGGCGCAGCGTGGCTGCACCGTCCGCCAGTTCGGTATGCTGCTCACCGGTTCGCGCGTGGTACGCCTTCACGGAAATGGCCGCTTTGTTGATCATCGCCGTCACTTCTGTCGCCGCTTCCCAGCGCGGCTTGCCGGTTTCGCGTGCGATAATATCCGTCAGCGCGCTTTTGTTGCTTTCAAGAAGGGCGGCAAATTTCTCCACAACCGCCTGGCGTGCACTCAGTGGTTTACGCGCCCACTGCGGGAAGGCGTCACGCGCGGCCTGATAAGCCTGCGTAACCTGCGCGCTGCTGGCGTCATACCCGTGCCACAGCGCTTCACGACTGACCGGGTTGGTCTTTACGCGCCGTTCTCCCTGGCCTGTTACCCATTCACCCTTGATCCATAAACTCATTGTGTTTTCTCCTCAGCGCAAAGACGAACCAGGCGCACCGTATCGCCCGGCTGGCATTTCAGTGCATCCAGCTCAGCGGGGCTTAGCAGCAACCGCTCTGTTGCCGGGTCGGCGTTAATAAGCATGGCGCGAAACTGGTGATACTGTTCGTTAGCGACCATACAGGCTGGCCACTCGCCGGGGGCGCGCTGGCCGGTTGCGACATCCACCAGCCGACTTTTACGGATAGCCCGCACCCGATCGATATCGCACTCAAGCGTCGGCCCGCCGTCGAAAATGTCGATATAGTTGCGGTAACGAAAGCCCTCTTTTTCCAGCACCGCACGCGCAGGCGCGGTCTGCGGATGCACCTCGCCAATCACCGCCTGGGCTTCGGCGCTGAGAAAGTGCGTGTAGATAGGATGTTTTGGCATCAGCTCAGCAATAAAGGCTTTCTGCCCGGTGCCGCACAGGTAATCTGCGCGGCTAAAATCCATCGAGAAAAAGCGCTTGCCGAGGCTGTCCCAGAACGGTGAAAACCCCTGCTCATCAATCACCCCGCGCATCTCCGCCACCACTTTTTCATTAAAGCGATCGCGAAACGCAGCCATAAACAGAAAGCGTGATTTTGACAGCAAGTAGCCGTTACCCTCTTTGCGCCAGGCAGGGTCAAGAAACAGGGTGCATAACTCGCTGCTGCCGGTGTGATCGTTACTCAGAAACAGCGTCGGCAACGCGTTGTACACATTCAGTTCTTTCGAGGCGTGCACCTGTGTACCGACGCGGTAGTTGTACCAGGGGTCATTTAGCCCCACCGCCACTTCGATAGCGCAGATCCCCGCCACGTCGCCGCTTTCGCTCTCCTCCAGCACAAACACAAACCCCTGATCGGCCACCGGCAGTTCGCTACGCCACGTACGCTGCGAGCGCTCAATGCGCGCGCCAAGTGTGGCTTCATCGACCGGAAGCGAAGTCAGTCCGCCGCCGGTTTTCCCGGCCAGGGCGAGCAGCGCGGGCAGATCGTTTTGCGCAACAGGGCGGATAACCATCATGATGAGGACTCCAGAGCAAATTTTTCACACGCGCGGGCAAAACGCTCCAGCCCATGACGCACCTCGTCTTCACTGATATTCAGCGCCGGTGCAAAGCGCACGACGCTTGCGCCTGCGACCATCACCATCACCCCTTCCTGCGCGGCCAGTTGCAGCAGTTGTTTCGCTTTGCCGGCGTACTGTTCCGTTAACTGGCAACCGATCAGCAAGCCAAGCCCACGGATCTCTGTAAACAGTGCGTAACGGGCGTTCAGTGCGCTAAGTTGCTCCGTGAACCACTGATGGCGCTGTTTGACGCCATCAAGAAATGCCCGGGTATTAACCGTGTCTAACACCGCGCCCGCTACCGCGCCCGCCAGCGGGTTGCCGCCGTAAGTGGTGCCGTGCGTACCCACAACCATTACCTTGCCGAATGTTTCGGTCGTCAGCATCGCGCCAATCGGGAAACCGCCGCCGAGCGCTTTGGCGGTGGTGAGGACATCCGGGGTGATGCCATAGTGCATATAGGCATACAGCTCGCCGGTACGCCCGACGCCGGTCTGCACTTCATCAAAGATCAACAGCGCATTGTGGCGGGTGCACAGCTCGCGCAGCCCCTGCAAAAACGCCTGGGTCGCAGGCACCACGCCGCCTTCGCCCTGCATCGGTTCGACAATCACGGCGCAGGTGTCGTCATTAATCAGCGCGCGTGCGGCGGCTAAATCGTTATAGGGCGCGTGCTGGATTTGCGGCGGTAACGGCGCAAAGTCCTGCGAATAGGCAGGCTGCCCGCCTGCGCTGACGGTAAACAGCGTGCGGCCATGAAAGGCATTATTGAAGGCGACGATGGTGCTTTTTTGCGCCCCGTAGGTGTCATGGGCATATTTCCGCGCCAGTTTCAGCGCGGCTTCGTTAGCTTCCGCTCCGGAGTTGCAAAAAAAGGCGCGATCGGCAAAGGTGGCATCCAGCAGGCGTTTCGCCAGCCGTAACACCGGCTCGTTGGTATAGCCGTTCCCGGTATGCCAGAATTTTGCTGCCTGTTCCTCCAGAGCCTTACGCAGCGCCGGGTTCGCGTGGCCCAGCGCGTTTACCGCTATCCCTCCGGCAAAGTCGATATACTCTTTCCCCGCTTGATCCCACAGGCGCGATCCTTCACCGCGTACCGGGATAAAAGACGCTGGCGCATAGACAGGTAGCATCCATTGGTCGAAATTTTCACGCGTAACTGACTGGGTCATAGCGGCCTCACCGGTAAATAATAGGTTGATTAATTGTTAAGTAATTATGAACATTTCGCTGTAAATGTAGGTTGCAGGGTTCGTGCCAGCCAGCGTTAAAAATGCATAAAGCGAATGCCATAGCGAAATATCAATGAGTTACAACCGGACGCTATTCACTATAATTGCATAATAAGTGAATAATTTTTTACTGCAGGAGGATATTGGGCAACATTAGCGTTATTTTATGCATTCAACAGATATAATTCTGGAACTGTGATCATCAACGAAATTTATTCTGACAGAACGCCCTGTTATCGCGCATTACGCACCATAACGGAGCAACTGGCGCGTTTTTTGCCCCATTGATATTAACGATGTAAATAAGTGGCGGTTCTGCCAGATAATCTCTGCTAACATCCTTGCATCTCTCACTCCCTTGGTTAGCTGCGACTATGAAATTTGTCTCTTTTAATATCAATGGCCTGCGCGCCCGCCCTCACCAGCTTGAAGCGCTTGTCGAAAAACACCAGCCCGACGTAATTGGTTTGCAGGAGACGAAAGTCCACGACGATATGTTTCCGCTGGAGGATGTGGTGCGTCTCGGTTACAACGTTTTTTACCACGGCCAAAAAGGTCATTATGGTGTCGCGCTGTTGACCAAAGAGACGCCGATTTCGGTGCGTCGCGGTTTCCCGAACGACGGTGAAGAAGCGCAGCGCCGTATTATTATGGCGGAGCTGCCCTCGCCGATGGGCACTGTCACGGTGATCAACGGCTACTTCCCGCAGGGGGAAAGCCGCGACCATCCGGTAAAATTCCCGGCGAAAGAGAAGTTCTACCAGGATCTGCAAAATTTCCTCGATAACGAACTCAAAAAGGATAATCCGGTGCTGATCATGGGTGATATGAATATCAGTCCGACCGATTTGGATATCGGCATTGGTGAAGAGAACCGTAAGCGCTGGCTGCGTACCGGTAAGTGCTCGTTCCTGCCGGAAGAGCGCGAGTGGATGGAGCGGCTGAAAGGCTGGGGGCTGGTGGATACCTTCCGCGAAGCGCACCCGGACACTCAGGATCGTTTCTCGTGGTTTGATTATCGCTCAAAAGGGTTTGATGATAACCGCGGCCTGCGTATCGATTTGCTGCTGGCAAGCAAACCGCTGGCGGAGCGCTGCATCGAAACCGGGATTGATTACGACATCCGCAGCATGGAAAAGCCGTCCGATCACGCGCCGGTCTGGGCAACCTTTAAGGTCTGATGCGATGAAAACCCTCGACGTTGTGGCGGCAATCATTGAGCGCGACGGCAAGATTTTACTTGCTCAACGCCCGCCGCACGCCGACCAGGCCGGGCTGTGGGAGTTTGCCGGCGGCAAAGTCGAAGCCGGTGAAACCCAGCCGCAGGCGTTGATACGTGAGTTGCGCGAGGAGCTGGGCATTGACGCCCGGCCCGCGCGCTATATCGCAAGCCACTGCCGCGAAGTCTCCGGGCGGTTAATCCATCTGCATGCCTGGCATGTGCCCTCTTTCGCCGGAGAACCGACGCGCCATTACCATAGCGCGCTGGCATGGTGTACCCCGGAGCAGGCGCGGAACTACGCGCTGGCCCCGGCGGACATCCCGTTGCTGGACGCGTTTATGGCTGCACGCGCCGCCAGACCAGCGGGTTAGTCGACAGCGTGCGCTCATCACGCTGGCATTGCAGCAGTATGCCTTCGGTTTTTATCACCGACCCTTCCGAATAGTTCTGATTAGCGTACACGCAGCACTGAATACAGGGCTGCGACGTTTGCGTACGCCCACCGGAACTGAACACCTCCGGCGGCACCTGTACTTCAACATTGGGCGACGGAAAACGCTCGGCCAGCGCACTGCTCGTGGCCACCATCATTAACGCTGCTATCCACATAAAACGGCTCATAACCTGCCCTTACTGTTTGTTTTCTTCTATTACTATAACGGATCTCTTCTCGCCAGCTTTACTCCTCTTTGTCATCGCTTTTAGTTATGACTGCGCCGATATTATTAAAATGCCTGGTGAGCAAAATTTCTCCTTGCGGCCTGACACATAGCGAGTGGTATAGTCCCGAAGGGCCTGCAAACGCGCCCGCAATCGCAACAAACACACGCTAACAATAAGAGAAAACACTTTCTATGGATCAGACACGCTCGCTTGACGCTTTTCTTACGCACGTACAACAACGCGACCCGCACCAGCCGGAGTTCTCCCAGGCGGTTCGCGAGGTGATGACCACGCTGTGGCCGTATCTCGAACAAAATCCCCGCTATCGCCAGCTCTCATTGCTTGAGCGGCTGGTTGAGCCAGAGCGCGTTATCCAGTTTCGCGTCGCCTGGGTGGATGACCGCAATCAGGTGCAGGTGAACCGGGCCTGGCGCGTTCAGTTCAGCTCCGCCATCGGCCCGTTCAAAGGCGGTATGCGTTTTCACCCCTCGGTTAACTTATCGATTCTTAAGTTTCTCGGCTTTGAACAAACCTTTAAAAATGCGCTGACCACGCTGCCGATGGGCGGGGGGAAAGGCGGCAGCGATTTTGACCCCAAAGGCAAAAGCGATGGTGAAGTGATGCGTTTTTGCCAGGCGCTGGTGACAGAACTTTACCGTCACCTCGGTGCCGATACTGACGTACCGGCAGGCGATATTGGCGTCGGCGCACGCGAAGTGGGCTTTATGGCGGGCATGATGAAGAAACTTTCCAATAACACCGCCTGCGTGTTTACCGGTAAGGGGCTGTCGTTTGGCGGCAGTTTAATTCGCCCGGAAGCCACCGGTTACGGTCTGGTGTATTTCACCGAAGCGATGCTGTCGCGCCACGGCCTGGGTCTGGAAGGGATGCGCGTGGCGGTCTCCGGTTCGGGTAACGTCGCGCAGTATGCTATCGAAAAAGCGATGGCCTTCGGCGCGCGCGTGATAACGGTGTCAGACTCTGCCGGTACCGTAGTGGACGAAGCAGGTTTTACGCCGGAAAAACTGGCGCGACTGTGCGAGATAAAAGCCAGCCGTGATGGCCGCGTGGCGGATTATGCGCGCGAATTCGGCCTCCATTATCTCGAAGGCCAGCAGCCCTGGTCAGTGCCTGTGGATATCGCGCTGCCGTGCGCCACGCAAAATGAGCTGGACGTGGATGCTGCGCGCAAGCTTATCGCTAACGGCGTGAAGGCCGTTGCTGAAGGCGCTAACATGCCAACGACTATTGCGGCAACCGATCTGTTTCTGGAGGCGGGCGTGCTGTTTGCGCCGGGTAAAGCGGCCAATGCCGGTGGTGTGGCAACGTCAGGTCTGGAGATGGCGCAAAATGCCGCCCGTCTGAGCTGGAAAGCGGAAAAAGTGGATGCACGCCTGCACCATATTATGCTCGACATTCACCAGGCTTGCGTGGAATACGGCGGCGAGAGCAAACAGACGCATTACGTGCGCGGCGCCAACATCGCAGGCTTTGTCAAAGTTGCCGATGCGATGCTGGCGCAGGGCGTTATCTGAGGCTACACCGGCGCGGCGTTGTCTTCTCCCGTCTGCGACGCAGGCGGGCGCTTTTTCCCCCGGCTTTTCGCCGCTGGCTTTTTCGCCTTTTGCCCGGCATCGGGAGCGACCAGGCCACGGAACTGGCGCACCGGCGTGTTGCGCGCCTGGCGAATGAGCTCATGCAGCGTGCCGACCAGCGGCTGCATAAAGTCCTGGTAGCGGCACTGCTTTTCGCTGATTTGCGTCAGTACCGACTCCCAGTGCGCGGTCATATCTGGCCGTGCGGCCATTTCAGGCAGAGAGTGAATCAGCGCTCTGCCAGGCTCAGTGGCATGAATATACCGCCCTTTCTTGATAAGAAAACCGCGCCTGAACAGCAGCTCGATAATCCCGGCGCGAGTCGCTTCAGTGCCCAGCCCATCGGTTGCCCGCAGGATCTTTTTCAGATCTTTATCCTGCACAAAGCGGGCGATACCGGTCATCGCAGAGAGCAGCGTGGCATCGGTAAAATGGCGCGGCGGCTGGGTCTGGCGCGCCACCACTTCGCCTTTTTCGCATAACAGCTCATCGTCTTTCGCCACCACCGGCAGCGGCGTACCGTCGTTCTCTTCGTCGCGCTCTTTCGAGCCCAGCAACGTGCGCCAGCCAGCCTCCGCCAGGAAGCGAGCTTTGGCGATAAACTTACCGTTGGCGATATCAAGATCTATCTGGCATTTGCGAAACACCGCATCCGGGCAGAACTGCATCAGATACTGGCGGGCCACGAGGTTATAGATATTGGCCTCGTTGTCGGTCAGATTTACTTTCGAGGCGCGCGCGGTCGGGATAATCGCGTGGTGCGCGTCCACCTTTTTATCATCCCAGCAGCGGTTACGTTTTTCCGGATCAACCACCGGCTGGGGCAGCAAGTCCGGCGCGTGCGCGCCGATGGCATTCAGCACCGCATGCCGCCCGGCGTAGTGCTCCTCCGGCAGATAGCGACAATCCGAACGCGGGTAGGTGATAAGCTTGTGGGTTTCATACAGCTTCTGGCAAATATCCAGCACCGTTTGCGCGCTCAGGCCGTACTTTTTCGCTGCTTCAATTTGCAGCGCCGAGAGCGAAAACGGCAGCGGAGCCAGTTCCGATTCCCGTTTATCATTATAAGCGGTAACAATGGCAGGCTGACCGGTGATACGGTTGACCACATGTTCAGCCAGCGGGCGATGCAGCAAACGCCCCTCTTCGTCCTGCCAGGACTCGCAGGCATCGCTCGGCTGCCACTGCGCGGTGAAGCGCTCCCCGGCAGGCGTCACGATATGCGCTTTGACCTCGAAAAAATCTTTCGCCACGAAGTTTTCAATCTCTTCGTCGCGGCGCACCACCAGCCCCAGCACCGGCGTCTGCACGCGTCCTACTGACAGCACGCCCTGATAGCCTGCATTGCGGCCCAACAGTGTCCAGGCGCGGGTCATGTTGATGCCATAAAGCCAGTCGGCGCGGGCGCGCGCCAGCGCGGAAACACACAGCGGGATAAACTCGCTGTTTGCGCGCAGCCGCTCAATCGCCCGTTCCACCGCCTGCGGGTTGAGATCGTTAATCAGGCAGCGCTGCACCCGCTGGCGCTTCTCAGCAGGCAGTTGCAGGTAATCCAACACTTCGTCCACCAGCAGCTGCCCTTCGCGATCCGGGTCACCGGCATGCACCACTTCGCTGGCATCGTTGAGCAGACGCTTGATAACGTTTATCTGCTTGAGCACCGAGGCGCGTGGCTGTAGCTGCCACTTTTCCGGCACAATCGGCAAGTCGGCCAGGTTCCAGCGCGCGTAGCGACTGTCGTAAGCATCCGGCTGCGCCTGTTCAAGCAGGTGACCGATACACCAGGTCACCACCTGACCGTTACCGCACTCAATATAGCCATCGCCTCTGCGATGCGGCTTTGGCAACACATCCGCAATAGCGCGAGCCAGACTGGGCTTTTCGGCAATAAAAAGACGCATTAATTAACGGATCTCGATCATCGGGCGACCGCCGCGTGCGCTGACAAGCTCGCCGATTGCGCTCAGCTCGATACCAAACTCCGCCGCCGTGGCTTTGACGATGGCTTCCGCCTCCGGCGTCACCGCCAGCAGCAAACCACCGGAGGTTTGCGGATCGCATAACAGATCGCGCACGGCATCAGGCATCTCGCCCATCAGGTGACCGTAGCTGGCAAAGTTACGCTGCGTGCCGCCCGGCACCGCGCCCTGGGCGATATACTCTTCAACGCCTGGCAGTTTCGGCACGTCCTGATAGCTGATTTGCGCCTGCACGCCCGCGCCCTGGCACATCTCGCTCAGGTGCCCAAGCAGGCCAAAACCGGTAACGTCGGTCATCGCTTTTACCCCATCGATATCGGCAAATGCCGCGCCTGCGATATTCATCCGGCACATCACTTCTGTAGCAAGACCAACGTGCTCAGGTTTAAGCAGGGATTTTTTCTCGGCGGTGGTCAGTACGCCAATACCGAGCGGCTTGGTGAGGAACAGTTTGCAACCCGCCTGGGCGGTGCTGTTTTTCTTCACCCGCGCGGTGGGCACGACGCCCGTCACCGCCAGGCCGAAAATCGGTTCCGGCGCATCAATGGAATGACCACCGGCCAGTGCAATGCCCGCCTGCTGGCAGGCAAAACGCCCGCCGTCGATAACCTCGCGGGCAATTTCTGGCGCAAGCGTGTTTACAGGCCAGCCCAAAATAGCAATGGCCATAATCGGCTTACCGCCCATGGCGAAAATGTCGCTTATTGCGTTAGTGGCAGCGATACGCCCAAAGTCGAAGGGGTCGTCGACGATAGGCATAAAAAAGTCGGTAGTGCTGATGACACACGTGCCGTTACCTAAATCGTAAACGGCGGCATCGTCGCGCGTTTCGTTACCCACCAGCAAGTTCGGATCGAGAAACTTCGCCTGCTCGCTGTGCAGGATAGTATCCAGCACTTTGGGGGAAATTTTACAGCCGCAGCCCGCGCCGTGACTGTACTGCGTTAAACGAATAGTTTGCTCGCTCATGGACATCTCCTGTCATTGCAATCCCGCTATGGTAGCGCCCAAACGCTAAGGTGGTAAGTCCGGCACGCTTAATTCGCGCGCTACTGCTCATTAAGCGAGCGAATTAGCGCGCCAGGGTGATGATTTTTCACGCATTCGCTCATGCCTGGTTACTTACATCGGCCCATTTTGTGATTTACCGCAATTTTTTCTGTTTTTTTTTTGCTTTTACTAAATATGACAGAAATGTTACACGCCGTATTCCGGTGCATTAAATCTTCGCAGAAAGGAAATCAAATGAAAAAAAACATGATGGCTTTTTGCCTTGCCAGTCTCTTTTGCGCCAACGCCTGGGCGCTTGTCCCGGCCGGTAACGATGCCACGACCAAACCGTCGCTCTACTATCTGAAAAACGACCAGGCCATCGACAGTCTCGCGCTGCTGCCGCCTCCGCCAGAAGTGGGAAGCATCGCGTTTCTCAACGATCAGGCCATGTACGAACAGAGTCGCCTGCTGCGTAATACACCGCGCGGCAAGCAAGCGGCGGAAGATGCCAACCTGAGCAGCGGCGGCGTAGCTAATGCGTTCTCTGCGGCCTTCGGCTCGCCAATCACCGAGAACGACTCGCCCGCGCTGCATAAACTGTTAACCAATATGATTGAAGATGCGGGCGATCTGGCAACGCGCAGCGCCAAGCAGAAATATATGCGTATTCGCCCGTTCGTCTTTTACGGCACCGCTACTTGCAATACGAAAGATCAGGATACGCTGTCGAAAAATGGCTCGTATCCTTCCGGTCATACCTCTATTGGCTGGGCTACGGCGCTGGTGCTGGCGGAAATCAATCCTCAGCGCCAGAACGAAATCCTTAAGCGTGGTTATGATTTGGGGCAAAGCCGTGTTATTTGTGGCTACCACTGGCAGAGTGACGTGGACGCCGCGCGAATTGTCGGCTCAGCCGTAGTGGCGACGCTGCACACGAACCCGGCGTTCCAGCAGCAATTACAGAAAGCAAAAGAAGAGTTTGCCGCAAAGCATAAATAAGAAAACGCGCGTTCATTTGAACGCGCGTGGTTATCAGAAGCGCGTGACAAACGGCGCGGTGTCCGCCACTGCCACGGTGGTAGACGCTTTAAGCTGCGGCGTGCCTAAATAAAGGAAGCCAACCACTTTATCGTGCTCGCCACAGCCAAAGGCGTCGCGCACCGCCGGGCTGTCCACCAGCGGCCCGGTGCGCCAGATACCGTTGAACCCCTGCGCGAGCGCGGCCATCTGCATCGCCATCACCGCACAGCCTGCCGAGAGCAGTTGCTCCCATTCGGGCACTTTATGATGCGGCTGGCACTTCGCCACCACGGTGATGATAAGCGGCGCACGAAACGGCGAAGTGCGGGCTTTCTCAACGCCCTTCTCGTCCTGACCGGTGGCCATCGCCCCCTGCTCCAGTACCTTGCTGAACCGCTCGCGGCCTTCGCCGTCAATCACAAAAAAGTGCCAGGGTTGCAGCGTACCGTGATCCGGCGCGCGCATACCCGCACGTAAAATATTCTCCAGTTGTTCACCCGCCGGGGCTGGTTCTGCCAGCCGTGAAGCGCTGCGTCGGTTGACCAGCAGCTCAAGTGCATCCATTAGTTAAACTCCTGTGTTGAAATTTATTTATAAAATTAACACGGGTGCGGAAATTGTTACAGCATGGAGGCGATTCCTGCTGACAAGAGGCAGCCGGATAATTAGGATAACCACACTTTACCGCGCAGGGCTGCGGTAACCTTTAACTCCCAGGGAGAAGACATGCGTACACTTTGGCGAATTATTGCCGGCTTTTTCAGGTGGACCTGGCGATTGCTGAACTTTATCCGCAATCTGGTGCTGAATATATTTTTCATTTTACTCGTGCTGGTTTGCGTTGGCGTCTGGATGCAGCTCAATAACGGCAAAGCCGAGCACAGCAGCCGTGGCGCATTGCTGCTGGATATTTCTGGCGTGATTGTCGATAAACCCAGCTCCAGCAGCAGGCTTGGCGCGCTGGGCCGCCAGTTCTTTGGCGCCAGCTCCGATCGCCTGCAGGAAAACTCGCTGTTCGACATCGTGGAAACCATCCGCCAGGCACAGGCTGACCGTAATATCACCGGCATCGTGATGGATCTGAAAAACTTCGCCGGAGCCGATCAGCCTTCGATGCAGTATATCGGCAAGGCGCTGCGCGAGTTCCGCGACAGCGGCAAACCAGTTTATGCAATCGGTGATAATTACAGTCAGGGGCAGTATTACCTGGCAAGCTTCGCCAACAAAATCTGGCTCTCCCCGGACGGCGTGGTTGACCTGCACGGCTTCGCCACCAACGGCCTGTATTACAAAACCCTGCTTGAGAAGCTCAAGGTCACCACCCATGTGTTCCGCGTCGGAACCTATAAATCTGCGGTGGAACCGTTTATCCGCGACAATATGTCGGATGCGGCGCGCGAAGCAGACAGCCGCTGGATTGGCGAGCTGTGGAATAACTATTTAACGACCATCGCGGCTAACCGCCAAATCACCCCTCAGCAAGTGTTCCCGGGCGCCGATGCGGTGATTGAAGGGCTGCGTAAAACCGGCGGCGATACCGGTAAATACGCGCTGGAGAATAAGCTTGTTGATGAGCTTGGCTCCGCACCGCAGGCGGAAAAAGCGCTGGTGAAACAGTTTGGCTGGGACAACGACAGCAAAAACTTCCGCGCGGTTAGCCTTTATGATTACCCGCTGAAAAAACCGAGCGATGTGGGTGATACCATCGCCGTGGTCTTCGCCAACGGGGCAATTATGGATGGGGAAGAAACGCCGGGGAATGTGGGCGGCGACACCACCGCATCGCAAATCCGCGACGCGCGTCTGGACCCGAAAGTGAAAGCTATCGTGCTGCGGGTTAACAGCCCAGGCGGCAGCGTCAGCGCCTCAGAAACCATTCGCGCCGAGCTTGTCGCCGCCCGCGCGGCAGGCAAACCGGTGGTGGTTTCAATGGGCGGTATGGCTGCCTCCGGCGGCTACTGGATCTCCACACCGGCGAATTACATCATTGCCAACGCCAGCACCCTGACCGGCTCTATTGGTATTTTTGGCGTGATTAACACCCTGCAGGATAGCCTTGCAACCATTGGCGTGCATACGGACGGCGTTGCCACGTCGCCGCTGGCGGATGTCAGCATCACCAAAGCACTGCCTGCACAGGTCTCTGAGATGATGCAGCTGAGCATTGAGAACGGTTATCAGCGCTTTATCACGCTGGTGGCGAAGTCCCGCAACAGCACGCCGGCGCAAATCGACAAAATTGCCCAGGGTCACGTCTGGACTGGCGAAGATGCTAAAGCAAACGGCCTGGTCGATGCGTTGGGTGACTTTGATGACGCGCTGGCAAAAGCCGCCGAGCTGGCGAAGCTTAAGCAGTGGCATGTGGATTACTACGAGCAGGAGCCGAGCTTCTTCGATCGCGCGCTGGACAGCATGTCCGGCTCCGCACGCGCGATACTGCCGCAGGCATTGCAGGCGTGGCTCCCCGCGCCGCTGGCCAGTGCCGCTCTTGAAGTAAAAAACGAAGCCGACAAGCTGGCGGTGTTTAACGACCCGCAAAATCGCTATGCGCTGTGCCTCAACTGCGCCACTATCCGCTAAAATCACAACACGCTGTCCCCTCCTGACGGAGGGGATTTTTTTGATGCGGTAAGAACCCACTATCATGCAAAAGAAATCCATTTACGTTGCCTATACCGGCGGCACCATTGGTATGCAACGCTCTGAACATGGCTACGTGCCGGTCTCCGGTCATTTGCAGCGCCAGCTGGCGCTGATGCCGGAATTCCACCGCCCGGAGATGCCGGACTTTACCATTCACGAATATGCGCCGCTGATGGATTCTTCAGATATGACGCCTGAAGACTGGCAGCATATCGCCGAGGATATTAAAGATCATTACGACGAGTATGACGGTTTTGTCATCCTGCACGGCACCGATACCATGGCCTACACGGCTTCAGCGCTGTCGTTTATGCTGGAGAATCTCAGCAAACCGGTCATTGTGACAGGGTCACAAATCCCCCTCGCCGAGCTGCGTTCCGACGGGCAAATCAATCTGCTGAATGCGTTATATGTCGCGGCGAACTTTCCCATTAATGAAGTGACGCTGTTTTTTAATAACCGGCTCTATCGCGGCAACCGCACCACGAAAGCGCACGCCGACGGTTTTAACGCCTTCGCCTCGCCAAATCTTGCACCGTTGCTGGAGGCCGGCATTCATATCCGCAGGCTCAACACTCCACCGGCACCCGGTACGACTGGCGAGCTGATTGTTCACCCGATTACGCCGCAGCCGATTGGCGTGGTGACGATTTACCCCGGCATCTCTGCCGATGTGGTGCGAAACTTTCTGCGCCAGCCGGTTAAAGCGCTGATCCTGCGCTCCTACGGCGTGGGTAATGCGCCGCAAAACGGTGAGTTTCTCAAAGAATTACAGGAAGCAAGCGCGCGGGGTATTGTGGTGGTGAATCTGACACAGTGCATGTCCGGCAAGGTGAATATGGGGGGTTACGCCACCGGCAACGCCCTCGCCCACGTCGGTGTTATTGGCGGAGCCGATATGACGGTAGAAGCCACGCTGACCAAGCTGCACTATTTGTTAAGCCAGGGGCTGGATGCCAGTGCTATCCGCACGGCAATGACGCAGAATTTGCGCGGCGAACTGACGCCGGATGAATAAGGGGGAATGATGACACAACGTGCATTATTGCTGGTCGATATTCAGAATGATTTCTGCGCCGGTGGCGCGCTGGCCGTGGCCGAAGGCGACAGCACGGTGGATGTCGCCAACGTATTAATTGACTGGTGCAAAGCGCGCGGCGAAGCCGTGCTGGCAAGCCAGGACTGGCACCCTGCCGGGCATGGCAGTTTCGCCAGCCAGCACGCTGTTGAACCGTTCAGTCAGGGTGTGCTGGATGGTCTGGCGCAAACTTTCTGGCCGGATCACTGCGTGCAGGGCAGCGACGGTGCCGCGCTGCATCCGTTGCTGAAGCAGCAGGCGATTGATGCGCTTTTTCACAAAGGCGAAAACCCGAAGATAGACAGCTACAGCGCGTTTTTTGACAATTGTCACCGGGAAAAGACGCAGCTCGATGGCTGGCTTCGCGAGCAGCAGATTGACGAACTGATAATTCTTGGACTGGCGACGGATTACTGCGTGAAGTTTACCGTGCTGGACGCGCTGGCGCTCGGCTATCAGGTCAGCGTCATCACCGACGGTTGTCGCGGCGTCAATTTACAGCCGCAGGATAGCGCGCAGGCGTTTATGGCGATGGCGGGGGCAGGCGCGACGCTCTATACGCTGGCGGACTGGCTGGAAACCCACGCCTGAGTTTTACCGCGAGTAGGGCAGCTTTGCCCTGCCGCTTAGGTTTAAGCTTGAGCGGCCCGCAAGCCGTCACTGCATTTTCAGCGTCGCAATCGGTTTTGGCGCGATGCCAAAATCCTCTTTTAGTTGCTGCTTACTTTTCATCACCATCTGCCCGGCGGTATCGATGGTCATGTGCTGCGCCTGGGTGTTATGGCGCGCCTGCCACATCATCACCAGCTGCAAACTGTTCTCTTTTTGCTCCGGCGTCAACGCTACGCCATCTGGCCATTTTCCTAATTCGACGGCAGTCACCAGACGCTGGTAAATCTCCGGCGTCATGCTGTTAACGATTTGATCGAGGTTCATCTTGTTTAACTCCGAAGGAATAATAGCTGAATCGATTTTTCAGCCGCGCGTCTGGTCACCGTTTTCATCGTCGGTAAAGCTCAGCGAGGCCGAATTAACGCAGTAGCGCTCGCCCGTTGGCTGCGGGCCGTCGGGGAAAACATGGCCGAGATGCGCATCGCACTTGCCGCAACGAATTTCCACGCGCTTCATACCGTGTGAATAATCGGTCAGATAGCGGATAGCCTCTTCGCTGAGCGGCTCGAAAAAGCTTGGCCAGCCGCAGCCGGATTCGTATTTCGTTTGTGAATTAAACAGCGGCGCATCGCACACCAGGCAATGGTAAACACCGTCGCGTTTGTTATGCAGCAGACGCCCGGTAAAAGGCGGCTCGGTGCCGTGATTTTGCGTCACGTAAAACTGCATCTCCGTGAGGCCTTTTTTCTCTAAATCGTCGGAGGAATTGTTCGACATATGCTCATCTCCCACAGTCAAAATAGCGCTTTTACCGTCGATTCTAACAAAACATTAACACTGAAGTGCTAACTTTTGTTCTAAACTTATCGGTTGTGTTAAAGCGGCCAGGGAATTGTGAGACATTTCACATTTTTATCTTGTCCGCTCTTTAAAATCCCAAACGGCGTCCCCATAAGGGGGAGGATGCTCAAAGGAAGAGTGAGGCGAGTCAGTCGAACAAAGGTTATGCGGAGGATTGATTTGTCGCAATGATTGACACGATTCCGCTTGACGCTGCGTAAGGTTTTTGTAATTTTACAGCCAACCTTTTATTCACTAACAAATAGCTGGTGGAATATATGACTATCAAAGTAGGTATCAACGGTTTTGGCCGTATCGGTCGCATTGTTTTCCGTGCTGCTCAGAAACGTTCTGACATCGAGATCGTTGCAATCAACGACCTGTTAGACGCTGACTACATGGCTTACATGCTGAAGTATGACTCCACTCACGGTCGTTTTGACGGTACCGTTGAAGTGCAGGATGGCCACCTGATCGTGAATGGTAAAAAAATCCGCGTTACCGCTGAAAGAGACCCGGCTAACCTGAAGTGGGATGAAGTAGGTGTTGACGTTGTTGCAGAAGCAACCGGTATCTTCCTGACCGACGAAACCGCGCGTAAACATATCACCGCTGGCGCGAAAAAAGTGGTTCTGACCGGTCCGTCCAAAGACAACACCCCGATGTTCGTTCGCGGTGCTAACTTTGACAAATACGCAGGCCAGGACATCGTTTCCAACGCATCCTGCACCACCAACTGCCTGGCTCCACTGGCTAAAGTTATCAACGACAACTTCGGCATCATCGAAGGTCTGATGACCACCGTTCACGCAACCACCGCGACTCAGAAAACCGTTGACGGCCCGTCTCACAAAGACTGGCGCGGCGGCCGTGGCGCGGCTCAGAACATCATCCCGTCCTCTACCGGCGCTGCTAAAGCAGTAGGTAAAGTGCTGCCGGAACTGAACGGCAAACTGACCGGCATGGCGTTCCGCGTACCGACTCCGAACGTATCTGTTGTTGACCTGACCGTTCGCCTGGAAAAAGCGGCGACCTACGAGCAGATCAAAGCAGCCATCAAGAAAGCCTCTGAAGGCGATATGAAAGGCGTTCTGGGTTACACCGAAGACGACGTTGTTTCTACCGATTTCAACGGCGAAGTGTGCACTTCCGTGTTCGATGCTAAAGCAGGTATCGCACTGAACGACAACTTTGTGAAACTGGTTTCCTGGTACGACAACGAAACCGGCTACTCCAACAAAGTTCTGGACCTGATCGCTCACATCTCTAAATAAGCTGAGATGAGTGACTGATCAACAAGGGCGACTTCGGTCGCTCTTTTTTTTGCTTTGAAGACAGAGGATTGCGTTAATGATAAATAAAATTTTTGCACTTCCGGTAGTCGAACAAATTACCTCCACCCTTTCGCTGCGCAAAATGGATGAGCTGGATCTGATTGTTGTTGATCATCCGCAGGTTAAAGCATCCGTCTCGTTGCAGGGCGCGCATCTGCTCTCCTGGAAACCGCAGGGTGAAGAGGAGGTTTTATGGTTAAGCAACAACACCCCGTTTAAAGAAGGCGTCGCACTGCGCGGCGGCGTGCCGGTTTGCTGGCCGTGGTTCGGCCCGGCGAAAGAGCAAGGCCTGCCCGCGCACGGTTTTGCGCGTAATCTGCCCTGGACATTGCAGGCGCATAATGAAGACGACAGCGGCGTGGTGCTGACCTTTGAATTGCAAAGCAGCGAGGCCACACGTCAGTACTGGCCGCATGATTTCACGCTGTTAGCGCGCTACCGACTGGGCGCGACCTGCGAAATTGAGCTGGAAGCCCATGGCGAGTTTGAAACGACCGCCGCGCTGCACACCTATTTCAATGTCGGCGATATCAGCAAGGTCAAGGTCAGCGGCCTCGGCGATCGCTTTATTGATAAGGTTAATGATGCGAAAGAAGATGCGCTCACCGATGGCGTGCAGACTTTCCCGGATCGTACCGACCGCGTATATCTGAACCCGGAAGCGTGCAGCCTGATCCACGACAGTGCCCTGAACCGCGCCATTGAGGTTATTCACCAGCATCACAGCAACGTGGTGGGCTGGAACCCCGGCCCGGCGCTCTCCGTCAGCATGGCGGATATGCCGGACGACGGTTACAAAACCTTTGTCTGTGTGGAAACCGCCTGCGTGACCGTCCCGCAAAAGACCACCGACGAGAAACCGTCCCGCCTGGCGCAAACGCTGCGCGTCGTGAAACGCTAAACGTAACCCTCTCCTTTTGGGAGAGGGTTTAGCCTTTACACCATATCAAGCGGCGTTTTCGCCTTCGGTGCCGGAAAAGCCGCATCCAGCCGCGTCAGATCTTCGCTACTGAGCGCAATCCCCAGCGCCGCCGCATTTTCCTTTACATGTGCCACGCTGGAGGCTTTCGGAATAGCCATCACGCCCTGATGACTAATCACCCAGGCCAGCAGGATCTGCGCCGCCGTGACCTTGTGGTTCCAGGCGATATCCTGCACCACGTTGTTTTCCAGTAGCCCCCGGCGCAGGCGACCGGCCTGAGCCAGCGGACAATAGGCCATCACCGGCATCGCCTGTTGCTGGCACCACGGCAGCAAATCAAACTCGATCCCCCGCGAGCCGAGATGATACAGCACCTGATTGGTGGCGCAGGCCTGCCCGCCATCCACGCTCATTAGCGCCTGCATATCATCGTAATCAAGGTTAGAAACTCCCCAGCGGCGGATTTTGCCCTGGCGGATCAGTGTCTCCATCGCCGCGACCGTCTCCTCCAGCGAATAATTGCCTTTCCAGTGCAATAAATAGAGGTCAAGCACATCGGTGCGCAGGCGGCGCAGGCTTGCTTCACAGGCCGCGATCGCTTTTTTGCCGCCTGCATTCCACGGGTAGACTTTTGAGACCAGAAAAACTTTGTCGCGCAAACCGCCCCGCAACGCCTCGCCGACCACCTCTTCAGCCCCGCCATCTGCATACATTTCTGCGGTATCAATCAGCGTCAGCCCGCAATCAATGCCTGCGCGCAGAGCATCCACCTCTTTGGCGCGCATATGCGCCTCTTCGCCCATATACCATGTCCCCTGCCCAATGGCGGGGAGCGCTGCCTGCCCGGAAAAAAACACGTTCTTCATATCATCCTCCGAAGATAAATATTTTTAGGGTAGAACAAAGCAGAGCCGCTGGCCTTGTTGCGTTGCACAGATCGACATCGCAATATGCTTAAAATTTTAGTCGGCGTAACAATCTATTGCGCCCGGCGGGATTGGTTGTACTTATGTAACGGGGAGAGTCAGGTCAATCAGTAAATAAAAACGCCACAAGCCTGCGCATTACAGGCCTGTGGCGTTATGAAGCGCAGCGCAAACACGCGCGCCACTTAACGAGCGCAATCAGAAGCGGTAGGTCACACCGGCAGACAGCAGACCGGCCCAGGATTTATCCACCATCGGGCTGTCTTTGACTTCATCAGACAGATGGCTGTAGCGCCCGCTGCCGTATACGCTCCAGTTATCATTCAGACGGTAGCTCGCGGTCAGCTCAAGATACGGGCTCCAGTCATCATCCGGATTGTAGCTGTTCAGACCGCTGCGGCGCGATTCAGAACGAGAAACGCCGTAGTAGTAATCGTTGAGGTTTTCGCTCGACCACTCAACACCGATGCCCGGCGTTAAGGTCAGCGCGCCGTTGGTGTAGCGGTACAACCAGGCCAGATCCCACAGCACGCCGTTGCTGTTATCCAGCACATCGCCCGCGAGGGTCGTGCGCAGGAAACCGTACTGCGTGTTATGAATGTAGGAAAGCCCTGCCATCATTGAGCTGTGGCGTTTGCTCAGCTGACGTAATGCGTTATCGTCGCTGTCTTTCGGTTTGAATTCCCAGGGGAAATAGAAAGCCGTGACAGACAGCTTGTCCACATCGTCATTCCACAGGTAATAACCACCGCCCAGACCGCGAAACCAGAAGTTATCGCTTTCGTAAGTGATGACCGGAACCGGGACAGCTTTGTTGTCGTACTGCTTATAAGGCGTTTCTGCCACACCGACGCCAGCGCCCAGAGAAAAAGTGTCTTCAGCATTTACTGCAAAAGCGCAAGTTGCAGTCAGCACGCTCAGTGCCAGGAGTTTGAATTTGGTCACAGTCCTTTCTTTCCTGTAGTCAAATAATTGGCGAGAGAAGTGTACCTGTCCTCAGCTGCCATCCCAAATATTTTTCCTAATCATTACAAAACTAACGCATTAGCATGCGTCAGCCTGATGACAGGCTGCTTGCAATTATATGACCACTAAAAGATAGCGCCGATTGATGCTTATCTGAAAAGCAACCTTTTTTGGATGAGTTATTGATATGCCATTGAAATTGCTTTTTGGCAGCATGCAAGATTTGCAAAGCCATCTACGCTTAATTTAAGAAGACGATTTTTCGAACACGCAATTTGTTAACAACACACACCCTGGCATAAGCATTGCACTGCAAGCTTAGCGCCTGGCGAGGTTCGAGCGACGCTTCCGGGAGCCTCTACTATTCATATGAACGGCTCTGTTACCTGTGCTAAAAAACGAAAGGACGGCATGCCATGAATATATTCGATCACTATCGCCAGCGCTATGAAGCTGCCAAGGACGAAGAGTTCACACTGCAGGAGTTTCTTGCTGTCTGTAAGCAGGATCGCAGTGCCTATGCTAATGCGGCAGAACGGCTATTGATGGCCATTGGTGAACCAGTGATGGTGGATACTGCCCAGGAGCCACGGCTCTCCCGTCTCTTTTCGAACCGGGTTATCGGACGCTACCCGGCGTTTGAAGAGTTTTATGGAATGGAAGAGGCTATCGAGCAAATCGTTTCTTACCTGAAACATGCCGCGCAAGGGCTGGAAGAGAAGAAACAGATCCTTTATTTGCTCGGCCCGGTCGGCGGCGGTAAATCGTCCCTTGCTGAAAGACTGAAATCGTTAATGCAGCGGGTGCCTATTTATGTGCTGAGCGCCAACGGCGAACGCAGTCCGGTCAACGATCACCCGTTGTGCCTGTTTAATCCGCAGGAAGATGCGCAGATTCTGGAAAAAGAGTACAACGTGCCGCGCCGCTATCTTGGCACCATTATGTCGCCGTGGGCGGCAAAACGCCTGCACGAATTCGGCGGGGATATTACTCAGTTCCGCGTGGTGAAAGTCTGGCCATCTATTTTGCAGCAAATCGCCATTGCCAAGACCGAGCCGGGCGATGAGAACAACCAGGATATCTCCGCGCTGGTCGGTAAGGTGGATATCCGTAAACTGGAAAACCACGCGCAAAACGATCCTGATGCCTATGGCTATTCCGGCGCGCTGTGCCGCGCCAACCAGGGCATTATGGAGTTCGTCGAAATGTTTAAAGCGCCGATTAAGGTGCTGCACCCTCTGCTGACCGCCACCCAGGAGGGGAACTATAACGGCACGGAGGGGATTTCCGCCCTGCCCTTTAACGGCATCATCCTTGCCCACTCGAACGAGTCGGAATGGGTACAGTTCCGTAACAATAAAAACAACGAAGCGTTCCTCGACCGTGTTTACATCGTCAAGGTGCCTTACTGCCTGCGCATCTCAGAAGAGATGAAAATCTACGAAAAACTGCTTAACCATAGCGAGCTGTCCCATGCGCCGTGTGCGCCCGGCACGCTCGAAACCCTGGCACGTTTTTCTATCCTCTCGCGCCTGAAAGAGCCGGAAAACTCCAGCGTCTACTCAAAAATGCGCGTGTATGACGGTGAGAGTCTTAAGGATACCGATCCGAAAGCGAAATCCTATCAGGAGTATCGTGATTACGCCGGGGTGGATGAAGGGATGAACGGTCTGTCGACGCGTTTTGCCTTTAAAATCCTCTCGCGCGTGTTCAACTTTGACCATGCTGAAGTCGCCGCGAACCCGGTGCATCTGTTCTATGTTCTTGAGCAGCAAATCGAGCGCGAGCAGTTCCCGCAAGAGCTGGCCGAACGTTACCTGGAGTTCCTGAAAGGCTACTTGATCCCGAAATACGCCGAATTTATCGGTAAAGAGATCCAGACCGCCTATCTCGAATCCTACTCGGAATACGGGCAAAACATTTTTGACCGTTATGTCACCTATGCGGATTTCTGGATTCAGGATCAGGAGTACCGCGACCCGGATACCGGACAACTGTTTGACCGGGAATCTTTAAACGCGGAACTGGAAAAAATCGAGAAACCGGCCGGGATCAGTAACCCGAAAGATTTCCGTAACGAGATAGTCAATTTCGTGCTGCGCGCCCGCGCCAATAACAATGGCCGCAACCCGAACTGGACCAGTTATGAAAAACTGCGCACGGTTATCGAGAAGAAAATGTTCTCTAATACCGAAGAGCTGCTGCCGGTTATCTCTTTTAACGCCAAGACCTCAACCGACGAGCAGAAAAAGCATGACGATTTTGTCGACCGTATGATGGAGAAAGGTTACACCCGCAAACAAGTTCGCCTGCTGTGCGAATGGTATCTGCGTGTACGTAAATCATCATAACAACCCGCAGGCCGCGCTGATTGCGCGGTCTGACGGCAAAGTTGGCATACGCAGCGGGAGGGACTATGACCTGGTTTATTGACCGGCGTCTGAACGGCAAAAATAAAAGCACGGTTAACCGCCAGCGCTTTTTACGCCGTTATAAAGCGCAAATAAAACAGTCGATTTCCGAAGCTATCAATAAACGTTCGGTGACCGACGTGGAGAACGGTGAGTCCGTCTCCATCCCAACGGAGGATATCAGCGAACCGATGTTTCATCAGGGACGCGGCGGCCTGCGCAATCGCGTGCATCCGGGAAACGACCATTTTGTGCAAAATGACCGCATCGAGCGTCCTCAGGGTGGCGGTGGCGGTTCCGGTAGTGGTCAGGGCGAAGCCAGCCCTGACGGCGAAGGCCAGGATGAGTTCGTTTTCCAGATTTCCAAAGATGAGTATCTCGATTTGCTGTTTGAAGACCTGGCGCTGCCAAACCTGAAGAAAAATCAGCAACGGCAGCTCAATGAATTTAAAACACATCGCGCAGGATTTACCTCAAACGGCGTACCGGCCAATATCAGCGTAGTACGTTCGCTACAAAATTCGCTGGCCCGCCGCACGGCGATGACCGCGGGCAAGCGCCGTGAGCTGCGCGAGCTGGAGGAGAGCCTGGAGATTGTCGCCAAAAGCGAACCCGCCCAGCTACTTGAAGAGGAGCGACTGCGCAGAGAGATTGCCGAGCTGCGCGCCAAAATCGAACGCGTGCCGTTTATCGACACCTTTGATTTACGCTACAAAAATTACGAGAAACGCCCTGAGCCATCCAGCCAGGCAGTCATGTTTTGCCTGATGGACGTCTCCGGTTCGATGGATCAGTCGACGAAAGATATGGCTAAACGCTTTTATATTCTGCTCTATCTCTTCCTGAGCCGAACCTATAAAAACGTTGAAGTGGTCTATATTCGCCATCATACACAGGCCAAAGAGGTGGATGAGCACGAGTTTTTCTACTCGCAGGAGACCGGCGGTACGATTGTTTCCAGCGCGCTGAAATTAATGGATGAAGTGGTAAAAGACCGCTACGACCCGGCGCAGTGGAATATCTACGCCGCGCAGGCGTCAGATGGCGACAACTGGGCGGACGACTCGCCGCTGTGCCATGAGCTGCTGGCGAAGAATATTTTGCCGGTGGTGCGTTACTACAGCTATATCGAGATAACCCGCCGCGCGCACCAGACCTTGTGGCGGGAGTACGAGCACCTGCAAACCCTGTTTGATAACTTTGCTATTCAACATATTCGCGACCAGGAAGATATTTACCCGGTATTTCGCGAACTGTTCCATAAGCAAACCACCTCCTCCGCCAGTTAATGCCCACCCGGCCGGAACCACAGCGTTCCGGCTTTTTTTCCTCACTTATCTAATGGCTGAATTGCGGTATAAAATAGCAGCTATTTCCCGCCTTGCCCGGCACAAAATATGGCACATTAACCCCATAGAAACTTGTGGCACGGCAAGCAGGATACGGTTTGCGTCAGTGCATTTCAGCTCGCTTCACTTCGGTGAAGAAAATGAGCCTGGTAGCGATAACTGCTACTTTTGAAAAGAAATAAACAGTACACACAAAAAAGCGTTGTTTGTAGTGCTTGTATTTTTTCGCCGCCTCTGTCAGGCGGCATTTTTATTTTCATCCCCCTCGCACTGGATTATGCTAAATAGCCTCTATGGTTATCCGGAGCGATCATGTCTATAGCCAGCCGCAATATCCACCAGCAACTGATTACCCTGCTGACACAGCACAATGCCCGCTTTCTCGTCGTGGAACATGAAGCCGTTGGCAAATGTGAAGCGGTCAGTGAAATTCGCGGCACACATCTTGGCCAGGGCGCAAAAGCGCTGGTGTGCAAAATCAAAGGCAATGGGGTGAAAAAACACGTGCTCGCCATTCTTGGCGCCGATCTGCAAGCCGACCTCGCCCGCCTGGCAAGCCATTTCGGTGGGCTTAAAGCCTCGCTTGCCAGCCCCGCCGAAGTCGGTGAGCTGACCGCCTGTGTGTTCGGCGCCATTCCGCCGTTTAGTTTTCACCCGGCGCTGACGCTTGTTGCCGACCCGCTTTTGTTCCAGCGCTTTGACGATATTGCCTTCAACGCCGGGCTGCTGGAAAAATCCATTATTATGAATACCGGCGACTATTTGCGCATCGCGCAGCCGGTGCTGGTGGATTTCCACCGCCAGTAATCACACGAAAAAGCGGACACTTTTCAGGCGCGCCGCTTTTGCAGGTGGCCGGGCGGCGATGCTTACCACTGCGTTCTTTCCAGCACCAGCACCGAAAGCACCAGCCCGGCTGCCAGCATCAGAAACAGTGTTGTGATAATAAACGCATCTGAGAACATGATTGTTACCTCGCGTTGCCTGTTTTTTAACCTGACGATGCAACATTCATAAGCCAGCGCTATGAACAAAACATGACAATTTGACGGACTTTCCGTGAATAAGAATCGCGAGAATCGGGCAACTGCCTGAAAATCATCAGGCTTGTGAAAAACCGCTGATGTGATTTGCTATTGCGGGTAGAGTAAGCAAGTGTAAATTCTGGCAAGGAAGTATGGCATGTTTGATATCACGCTGTTTATTTTGCTTGCGCTGGCCGCGCTCGGGTTTGTCAGCCATAACACCACGGTCGCCGTGTCGATCCTGGTGTTAATTATTGTACGCATCACTCCGCTGAATACCTTTTTCCCGTGGATCGAGAAACAGGGGCTGACGCTTGGCATCATTATTCTTACCATCGGTGTTATGGCCCCCATCGCCAGCGGCACGCTGCCCTCCTCCACGCTGCTGCACGCGTTTATGAACTGGAAATCGCTGGTGGCTATCGCCGTTGGGGTGTTTGTCTCGTGGCTTGGCGGGCGCGGCGTGGCGCTGATGAGTTCGCAGCCGTCGCTGGTCGCCGGTTTACTGGTCGGGACCGTGCTCGGCGTGGCGCTGTTCCGGGGCGTGCCGGTCGGGCCGCTGATTGCAGCCGGGCTGGTATCGCTGCTTATTGGCCGCCAGTAAAGGTCAATAACGCATTCACAAACTGCTGAGATAGCGCCCCGGCGTCTGACCCAGACCTTTTTTAAACATCGTGATAAAAGCGGTGGTGGAGTCATACCCCAGCGCCTGGGCTATGTGCTGAACCGAGTGCCCGCTAATCAGCAAGCGCAGTGCGAGGATGAGCTGCATCTGCGCGCGCCAGCGGCGAAAACTCAGTCCTGTCTCCCTGACCACCAGCCGCGCCAGATTCCGTTCGCTCATTGCAAACACCTGCGCCCACTGCCCCAGCGTTTGCCGGGCTTGCGGCGAATTCTCCATGCTCTCAACCATCTGGCGTATTTTCGGGTGCGCCGATACCGGTAGCTGCAAGTGCATTTGCGGCTGGTCGGGAAGTTCATCAAACAGCACCTGAGTAAGACGCCGGGAGGCGGGCGTGCGCCGCTCTGACGGAGAACGCGCGGCGAGCGTGACTATCAGCTCACGCACCAGCGGCGATATTTTCAGCGTGCAGCAATAGTCCGGCATGACCACCGCCCAGGGCTCAACAAATAAGAAATAGAGCGCGGCGTTTTCAGTCGCGCGGTTGCTGTGCGGCACAAGCCCCGGCAGCCACATAGCGTGGTGCGGCGGCACCATCCAGCGCGCATTTTCCACCTCGCAAGTGATTGCCCCTTTCAGGGCGAGAATGAGCTGCCCTTTACGGTGACGATGCTCAGCGATACGCTGCTCACCCCTTTCGACGGTGATGCTAAACGCCACCGCCGCTTCCTGCTGGCTATCCGGATCGTATCCCTCTAACCCAAGACCGTGCATAAATTTGTCCGCATTTAGCGATAAACTGTCATTTTAGCTTGATTCCAGCATCAATAAAAATCGGTAAGCTAACGGCTTGTTATTTATGATGAGACGCCAATGACCCCTCGCCTGACTTCCCGTGGCCAACACCGGATACTGCTGATTGCCGGGATCCTGATGATTGCCACTACGCTGCGCGTGACCTTTACCGGTGCCGCCCCGCTGCTTGATGCTATTCGCGCTGAATATGGTTTAACCACCGCGCAAACCGGTTTGCTGACCACGCTGCCGCTTTTAGCTTTCGCCCTGATCTCACCCCTCGCCGCAGGTGTTGCGCGCCGCTTCGGCATGGAGCGCAGCCTGGGCGCTGCGATGGTGCTGATTTGCCTGGGCATCGCCATCCGCTCCCTGCCCTCGGCTTCGTTGCTGTTTATCGGTACCGCGATAATTGGCTGTGGTATCGCTGTGGGCAACGTATTGTTGCCAGGAATGCTTAAGCGTGATTTTGCCGGTCATGTGGCGAAATTAACGGGCGCTTACTCTTTGACGATGGGCGCGGCGGCGGCGCTGGGTTCTGCGGCCATTGTTCCGCTGGCGCAAAGCGGCGCGGGCTGGCACGGCGCATTGCTGATGCTGATGGTGTTTCCGTTGTGCGCGCTGCTGCTGTGGCTGGTACAGTTACGCTCCGGCGTGCCTGCCAATATCGGCAGCTCGCCCGCGCTGCATAACCGGGGCATCTGGCGCTCAGCGCTCGCCTGGCAAGTCACTCTGTTTTTGGGTATCAACTCGTTAATTTATTACATCGTGATCGGCTGGCTGCCTTCGATCCTGATTGCCCTGGGCTACAGTGAAGCGCAGGCAGGTTCGCTGCACGGTATTTTACAACTGGCGACCGCCGCGCCCGGCTTGCTGATCCCGCTGGTACTGCATCGCCTGAAAGACCAGCGCGGGATCGCCGTGCTCGTTTCGCTATGTTGCGCTGCAGGAGCGCTCGGCCTGTGGCTACTGCCGCACTACGCTGCGCTCTGGACAATTGTGTTCGGTTTTGGCTCCGGCGCGACCATGATCCTCGGCCTGACCTTTATCGGCCTGCGCACCCGTTCCGCGCATCAGGCCGCTGCCCTTTCCGGCATGGCGCAATCTGTCGGGTATCTGCTGGCCGCCAGCGGCCCGCCGCTGATGGGGAAAATCCACGATGCCAGCGGCGACTGGCATATCCCACTGCTGGTGTGCGCGATGTTGTCCGTGGTGATGGCGCTGTGCGGCGCGTGTGCTGGCCGTGAGCGGGAGATTGCAGAGTAGAAAGATGCCCGGCGGCGCATGCAACCGGGCGGTAGATTATGCTTCCGCTGCGCGCAGCATCGCCTGAACCAGCGGAACCGGGCGCCCCTGGAGCGCATTGCGCTCGTGCTGGAAGAGCGTGGCGACAAAAAACGGGTGCGTGACCAGTTCGACAGCACGAATTTCCCCCTCTTCGTCCCAGCCCGTCACCCGCAAATCGCCGTGCTCCAGTTCATGAGCAAATGCAGGCGACACGCCATAACTGCAGCGATACGTCTCTTCGATAGTCTCTTTACCGTAAGCTTTGGCAATCAGCGTATGAGGGCGCAGCTCCACCGTGCCTGCTTTGTCTACCAGCGCGCAGCTAAGCGCCGAGATAACCATTTCCCCTGCCGGGTCCGTTTCGGCATGCGCCGCCTCTTCGCGGCCCAGCACATGACGGGCGTATTCGATTACAGCATGCTGAAACCCGCCGCAGGTACCGAGAAACGGCACCGCGTTTTCCCGCGCGTACTGGATAGCAATAAATGCGCCGCGCGCGTTTTTGTAGGGGCTTCCGGGCACTACCCAGATGGCATCGTAACCCACAAGATCTTCTGCGCTGTCTATCTCTTCTGTCGCCAGCCAGTCGTAATCCGCGGTGACCTCAAGTACCGCCGCCGCGTCATCAATCGCCAGCGGGATAGCCTGGTGTGCGGCAATGTCGTGGTTATAATCGCCAACAAGCGCAATTCGAAGTGTTGTTTTCAAAGGGATATGCTGCATGAACGAGTCCTTATGACCTGGGCAAATAACAGATAACATAAGGAATATCACACTATCTGTCTTTTACAGTAATCACAACACCTTAAAATGAGCAGGTGTTTTATTACCGCGCGGCGAGTTATCTATAATGGCCGACCAGGGGCGAAGACAAGGAGAAAGGATGACTATTCAATGCAAACGTGTGTATGACGCGCCAGCCGCGGATGATGGCTACCGGGTGCTGGTTGACCGGCTCTGGCCGCGTGGTATCAAAAAAAGCGCGCTGCACTATGACGAGTGGTGCAAAACGCTCGCACCGTCAACGGCGCTGCGTAAAGCATTTCATGGCGAGGTGATTGATTTTGCCGCGTTCAGCGACAGCTATTGCAAGGAGCTGGCTTTGCAAACCGAAGCAGGCAAAGCGCTGGCAGCGCGCGGTAAAAAAGGCACCGTCACGCTGCTGTATGCCGCCAAAAACACCGAGCAGAACCACGCCAGGGTGCTGGCAGAGTGGCTTAGCTCGCTTTAATCTGCGACCCGCTCGCGCTCGGCCTCTGGTTCGCTGTCCGGCAGTAACGGCATCAGGTGCTCAGTGCGAACAAAGGCAAAACCTGGCTGCCCGTCGAAAGCGCTGACGTCCCCGGTCACCAGCCAGAGCGCGCGGCCCGTATTACGGGGCAGCTCTGTCACGATGCCATTCACCGGGTTCAGAAAACGTTCTCCGGGCTGAAACTGGCCGAATAATTCAACGGATTTGCCGATATTGCGACGCCCGTTGGCGGTTTGGGCGCCTATAATCATCGCCAGGCTGCCCGGTCGTAACTGGAACATACTTCTCTTCACATGCGCTTGCGCGTCGACAGAACATAAGATAAATCCTAAAGAGAAGTTTACCGCGCTTTGCGTTAACTGTCACGAGCCGGAACGCGGGTGATCGCGACGCCACAGCTCCCACTCATCGATAACCTCGCCACCGGGCAATTTGCACTCGGTGCGTACACCCTGTGGGCTTTGCACCGGCACTCGCTCACCGCCCCGCTGCTGGCAATAGATTGCCGCCGGGTTTGCCATGCCGATTTCAGGCGGCCTGGGTGCATCAGGTTTGGCAGAAGAACACGCCGCCAGCACAAACGGCAGCAGTAACAGGCAATAACGCATCAGATTCTCCTTCATCGTAACAGGGACAGGATTTTCAGCATAGTCGCATGTTTATGATATCTCCACGGTTTCTCCATCATTACTGCATTTTTCAGCACTATAGTTTGCCCTGTTCTCGTCAATGACCCGGGAACATCATTCCGTAATCAATGAGTTTTTTGCCCCGCATCATCAACGGGGCTTTTTTTTTGCTCGCCTGCCTATTCCTGGTGATCCTCCCGCCACGATATATCAAATTTTCTGGCTTCATGTTTTAATAGCCCGTAGTCGAATTTTTCAGCAATATCACGCCCCTGCACAGGAGCAACCGCTTATGTCCGATTTCATCCTCGCCCGCGTCTCTGAAACCCTCGCCAAAGATCACTCCCTGGAGAGCCTCGTCCGCCAGCTTCTGGAAATGCTGGAGACGGTGACAGAGATGGAGTCTACCTATCTGACCCAAATCGATGACGACGCGCGGATGCAGCACATTGTTTATTCCCGCAACAGTAAACAGCTAGCTATCCCGGAAGGTTTCGCGGTGCCCTGGGGCGAGAGCCTGTGCAAGCGCGCGCTTGATGATGGCTGCGCCTTTTCCAACGATGTCGCCAGCCGCTGGCCGGATTGCAAAGCGGCGAAAGCGCTGGGGATCACCACCTATCTGAGCACGCCGGTCCACCTTGCCGACGGCTCGCTGTACGGCACGTTATGCGCCGGCCAGTACCGAGTCAAAGCCGCTCAGCCTTCGCGGCCAGCACGTGCTGCGCCTGTTTGCCGGGCTGATTGCCCAGTACATTGAGAAAGAGCACCTGGTCAATCAGTTACGCGAGGCGAATGCGGCGCTAATAACCCATTCCTATACCGATGCCCTGACCGGCTTACCCAATCGCCGCGCTATTTTTGATAACCTTTCCACGCTGTTTTCCCTCGCCCGCCACCTGGACATTCACGTCATTATTGCTTTTATCGATTTGGACAATTTTAAAGTTATCAATGATCAGCTTGGTCATGAGGCAGGCGATCGGTTTCTTATCGACGTGGGCCGTCGGCTGGCGCAGGAGCGTGGTAAGGATGATATCGTCGGGCGGCTTGGCGGCGACGAATTTCTGATTGCCAGCCCCGGCGGGCTGCTTTCACAACCGCACGGCGTAAACCGGATAGCGTTACAAAACACCCTCAATAGCCGCCTTTGCGGTGAGTATAACCTGGGCGCTTGCCGTATCGATTATCCGGGAGCCAGTGTCGGGGTTATTGAAATTAATCCGCATATCATCGATCCTGATGGCGCGTTGCGTTACGCTGATGAAGTGATATATCAGGTTAAAAACAGTAAAGAGAAGAAAATCTTTTCCCGCCTGGATTAAACGTAACGGGCGTCACGCAGGTTTAAGCAAAAACTTATTATGTTTTATTTCTTCTACAATTGATTTCTGGCGTTTAGCGCCAGTTGAGGAGTTTTCGTGAGAAAAACCACCATCATTATGCTGATTGTCGCGATTGTCGCCGTTGCCGGAACCCAATTCGGCTGGTGGTAAAGTCGCGATTTTATTTTTAGGTATAAACTTAGGCAATCGAATGGTGGCATCATCGGAGCAGAACACCCTTGTCTCATTTAGTTGGTCGGGATCTTGCTATGTTCACGGGTCTCAAGAAAAGCGAAAGCAGACGGCTCGCTGCTCTGGAAATGCTGCGCAAAGAAGATGACGCCCGTGATACCGCGCTGGCAGAGTTTGCCTGCCTGGCAAGCCAGGTCATGGGTGTCGAAGGCTGTTTTATCACCACATTCGATGAAGAGTATCAGTATATAAAATATGTTAACAACGTCCCTGTTAACCACACGCAAATACGCATTGAGCAAACCCTGTGTCAATATTCACGCAATAGTGGCCAGACGATTATTTGTACTGATACTCGCCTTGATGAACGATTTAATGATCAGCCGCTGGTAAAAAGCGGCGATATTCATTTTTATGCTTCAGCACCGTTAATGACCGCCGAGGGCATCGTGCTCGGTACGCTATGCGTCACGCACCCTGAACCCTCTCTGCCCACAGCGCAGCAAATTGCCAGTTTTCAGCGTATTGCAAACCTCACCACGCTCTATTTAGAAACCAGCTACGCCGTTGGTCGTGTCGATGCGCTGACCGGTTTGCCAAACCGTCAATTTTTAATGAAAGAGATGCAGCAGCTGGTTCTGGCAAACGACTCTGGCGCCTGGGGTCTGATTATTTTTGACTGTATCGATATGCCGCGTGCCTATGAATTATCGCGCTATCTCGGTCTTGCGGCGGTAGAAAAACTGCTGCGTAGCTTTACCCCTTTACTCAGGATGCGCCTGAAATTAAAAGCAGGCACAACGTTGTATGCCTTTGCTTCCGGGCGTTATGCGGTGCTGGTGGAGAGCGACTATGCGCTCGCGCTGCTCAGGCGAGTGGAGAAACTGCCCGGCACCCATGCGAAAATTGCCGGTGATATTGATATCAACATTACTATTCACGCAGGTTTAGTGCAGTTTACGCCGCAGGAAGATAACGCGCAGGAAGTCGTGCGCCAGGGTATCAGCGCCTTACATGAAGCCATCCGGCAGAAAACACCGGTATTTCAGTTCAACCCTGTGCTGGATCACCAGCGGAATAAAGACTTTAAGCTGCTGTATGACCTGAGCGAGGCTATCAAGTCCGCCGATCAGCTCAGCCTTGCTTATCAGCCAAAGATTTCGCTCACCAGCGGCAAGACCGTCGGCGCAGAAGCCCTGCTGCGCTGGAAACATCCGCAGCTGGGGGATATTTCGCCGGCTGTGATTGTCACACTGGCAGAAAAAACCTCGCTGATGGCCGATATTACCCAGTGGGTGATCGCAACGGTGATTGCGCAACAGAAAAAATGGCAGCAGTGTGGCATCCTGCTGCCGGTGTCTATTAATGTGACGGTCAGCGACTTCTCCCGCCCAGGCTTTGCTGATGAACTGTTTGCCCATATTAACAGTGCCGGACTCGCTCCCGCCGATATCCGCGTTGAGTGCCTGGAGACGGAAAAGGTGCTGGAAAGTGACGCCGCGCTCAAGGAACTGGCGCGCCTCAGGCAACTGGGTTTGACTATCTTGCTCGATGATTTTGGGGCCGGTTACAGCAATATCAGCTATTTACGCCGAATTCCTGTTGATATTATTAAGCTCGACCGTTCGCTGGTAAGCCAGCTCGCCACCGATCCCGAAAGCCGTATCATCGCGCGAAACGTTATCACCATGCTTAAAGAGCTGGACTATGTGGTGCTGGCAGAAGGTGTTGAAGATGGTGAAACCGCACACATGCTCGCAACGTATGGCTGCGATGAGGCGCAAGGCTATTTTTTCTCCCGCCCTCTCTCCCCGAATGATATCCCCGGATGGCTTGCCGACAGTAAGCCGTTTCGCCTGCTGGCAAAACTCGGTGACATACAGCGCCAATAGAGTTCTTCATCGTAAATATTTTAGCCAGACTGACAGAATTAGCAGCAACCAGTCGATGTCATGAAAATGTCACAATGAGCCTATTCTCATTAATTTCAATCAGTTAATCTAAAATCGCTGTTTTTTCGCTCACTTCCGGATTAAAGCGACGCTTAAGCATTGTCGATACTGTTGGCGTGCGCATCAGGCACGTTAACTGACCATGGGAAGCATTGATTGATGAAACTGAACCACCTCACTATCGGGCAACGACTCGGTTTCCTGGCGGCCATTCTTTTGCTGGCAACGCTGTTTATTGGTCTTCGCGGCTTGTCTATCAATGCCAGCGGCCTCGTGCAGAACCAACATATTATGGCCACGGAGAAGGTAGTGGCGGACAGTATCGACACCGCGCGTAACGCGCAGGTACAGTTCAAAATTCAGGTGCAGGAGTGGAAAAACACGCTGCTGCGCGGTACGCAAGGTGAGCAACAGCTCGATAAATATAAAAACGCCTTTATCGCACAAAGCCAGAAAACGCAGGCGCTTTTACAGACGCTGCGCGAGCTGCTGCCGCAAATTGGCCTGCCGGACGATGAGGCAGTAAAAACCATCAATCTGCATGCACAGCTGGAGCAGCATTACCTTTCTGCCCTGCAACAATACGTTATTTCAGATGCCAGCAGCGCCCAGCGTGTCGATCGGCTGGTTTCCGGTATTGACAGGGAACCCACGCACATGATCGATGAAATGGTCGCCACGACCCTGAAACAGGCCGCACATATTCGCCAGCAAACCGAGGCGCGTAACCTGCAACATTATCAGCAAACGCGTCTGATGGTATTACTGGTGATGGCCATCACGTTGGTTGTCGGGTTATTAGTCACCTGGTGGTTGATTCGCAGCATCACTCAGCCGCTGGCGCAGGCCGTTGTCATTGCCCGTAACGTGGCGGCCGGTGATTTACAATCCGCTTTCATGGTCAGCGGGCGCGATGAAACCGCAGAGTTGATGCGCGCCTTGCAAGAGATGAACACTAATCTGACACGCATTGTTACGGGGGTGCGTTCAGGTACAGAAACCATCGCCGGGGCATCGCAGCAAATCGCGACCGGTAGCCGTGAGCTCTCCTCACGCAATGAAGCGCAGGCCAGCGCGCTGGAACAAACCGCCGCGTCAATGGAAGAGTTGACGTCAGTGGTGAAAAATAACGCGGAAAACTCCCGCATCGCCAGCGATATCACTCAGGAAGCCTTCCGCGCCGCGCACCAGGGCGGCGAAGTGGTCGAGCGCGTTGTCACCACCATGAGTGAAATTAATCAACTCTCCAGTGAAATCGGTAATATTATCGGTGTTATTGATGGTATCGCCTTCCAGACCAATATCCTTGCCTTAAACGCCGCCGTCGAAGCCGCACGTGCCGGCAGCGAAGGACGTGGTTTTGCCGTGGTCGCCGCCGAGGTTCGCGCGCTGGCACAACGTTCTGCGACAGCAGCAAAAGAGATAGGCGAGCTTATTCAGCGCTCGGTGAGCCGCATCGATCAAGGTAACGAGTTGGTGAAAAATGCCGGCAGTGCGATGGGTGAGATCCTGCAAAGTGTGAAACGTGTGAGCCATCTGGTTGAAACGATTTCACTTGCCAGTAAGGAGCAAAGTGTGGGTATCGATCAGGTGCATGTGGCGATTACGCATATGGACACAGCCACGCAGCAAAATGCGACACTGTCTCAGGAATCTTCTGCCGCCGCACACGCCATGCAGCAGCAGGCGGAGAATCTACTGGAGATGGTGCAGATTTTTAAATTACGTGCGCAACAACAAGCGGCATAACGTGCACAACGGGAGGTAAATAATCATACTCCTGCTGAATTAATAACCTGATCATCAAATTTATCAATCCCTCGACAGAAAAAATCGAATTTGATCGATTCAGCATTACAGGTTATAAAGTGCGCAAATAATGGAATACGCTTTACTCTTTATGGCAGTTTTGATGTCGAAACTGCCTGTTTTTATTTACTGCGGGTTCAGCATCATCGTGATGGCGTCCTGTTCAGTTAAACCAAATCCCTTCACCAAAACAGTCATTGACTCATTCTGCGTCTGGTTTAAAAATGTCTCGCGACCGTTGCTATTCAGGTTGCCGGATACAATATCACCCCTTTCAACATCATATTTTTCAGACAACTGCGCGATTGCGAACTCACCCACTTCGTCACGAATAATGATAAAACCGGTGCGATGCTCGTGATGCACAACAGTACCTTTCATACGCCAACCCTTTCGCTGTAGATTATTTTCAGCGTAGCGGAAACGTCGCATACAGGAAATAAGCAGCTGCCGTTTTAGTGAGCCAGGAAACAATTTGCAGAATATATTATGTATTGCAGGGAAATAAGGGGAAGCCAACGAGGAATAAAACGTTAACCAGTGACTGGCGGAAATTCATGCGCTGGTATGGAATGTTTATCGTCCTGCACAATACCAGCCTGGCGTGCTAACCGCCCGGCTGAAGCGATTTTAGCCCTTTTGCACGGTCAGGCTTAAAAACGCCTGACCTTAACTTTTACTTTTCCAGCGCGGCCTGAATAGCGTCTGCCAGTTCGCTCACTTTATCCTTGGTGAAATCGATATCTTTGGAGAGCTTATCGCGCCCGGTGTAGGCGTTTGTACAGCTAACCGATGCCTGAATGATTTCCAGTGCGGCCTGCACCGCCAGCAGACGTTTTTGCTTTTCTGCCCCATCAGACGACGTAAAATACCCTTCTAACATGCTTATCTCCTTAATTTAAACTACGCACTCAGGACTGCAGGGTCGCTAAACGGGCCGCGAACCCTACAAAAACAAGTCCAATAAGTGAATTCCCCAGCTTCGCTAATTCCTTTTTCGTCTTAACGAATTGCGTAACGTACGAACCGGAAATAATCAAGAAGCTGAAATAACAGAAGCTAATCACTTCCAGCGTACTGGCAAGTATAAAAAATGCCATACCAGGGCTTGCGGAATTCACATCGATAAATTGCACAAAAAATGAAACGTAGAACAAAATCGCTTTCGGATTGGTCAGGCTCAGGATCAACGCATGCTTAAATATATCGCCTTTGTGCGCCTCATGCTCACCCGCGACTTTCGCTTTGCTGACAAAAGTGCTGTAGAGCATTTTGATTCCCAGCCAGAGCAAATAAAATGCGCCCAGATAACGAACAATATTGAATAGTACAGGTGTTGTTTTAATCAGCGTAGCCACACCTGCGTATGCGAGAAACATTAATATGGCATCACCAATAAATACCGCACTTGCCGCGACGTAGCCGTTTTTTAACCCACCGGCGACACTGCTCTTGAGAACAAAAAAAGTATTCGGCCCAGGAACTAATATGATGAAAATTGCGCCAATAAAATAAGACCAATAACTGACAACGCCATACTCAGCAAACACAACTACTCCTTTAGATACAACAAACTCAGCAATACTGCGACCGATATGCCCTCCGGCGCATACATCGCGCTGTCATGGCTACCCGGTCAGGCTTTCAATGGACTTAAAATAATACCGCCTGGCACGGCAACATGCCATGCATGTTTTGGCTGACCGGACAGGCAACAAAAGAGCAAAACGCAGCGGTTAGCACGGTCTGTTTTCGGGTAGCAACAGGCGCTATGCTTCCTTGCAGAGCATGATGTAATTTTTTCGGGGGAAATATCCTGGCAATTTATCATTGATAATGATAATCATTTACATTAATTTGGCTATATCGGCTCCGCCAGTAGCCGATGCATTTTCTCCATTATTCAACCCATGCCGCCTGCGGGCGGCTTCAGGAGGCTAATATGGTCGCTCAAAGCAGAAAACATTGCCGCCGTATCGCTCGCGCATTCAGCCGATTTCACTCCGCTTATTTTTTTACCAGCCTGCCCGTCGGGGCAAAAGCAGATTATGTTTCCCTCTCATGCGCCAACTGTTCCTTGCTTGTACACCTTGTGCCGGCAAAAAATGAGGGATGACGTTTGCCTGAGACGTTTATATTTTCCTGTTAATGTTCTTAACCTGTTTTTCAAATAGTTGTACGTGATTCGCGAGTTAAATTTTGTTATCAGCTATTAGCGTGACAGATATATTTTACCTATTAATCTGCTCGCTTATAATTAAATATAGCCATTAGACTGACGGCGCACGATAATACAAAAATGGCTTCCTGTTACAGAAGTCATTATTTCATGATTAGTTAGCGCGTTATCTTCAGGAAACAAAATTTTGTGCGTACTCTCCTGATACGGTTTGCTCCGGATTACTACTCGTCGTAAGGTCTGTATAGGTATATTTTGAGGGATTGTCGCGGTTAAAATCCCACCAGCCCAGGAAAGCCAGATCGTTTTGTGCCGCAAAATCGCCGACTAAACTCGCATCGGCTAAGGTGAATATCGAAAGATCATCATTCAGACCGATCATGGGAGTAATAGCCGTTTTTGTGTAAAGCTCCTCAATGGACGCATTGGGATAATAGCGTTGCAGTTGCGTCGCAATACTGGTTGCAGCATCGGCGGCTGCCTGCCCCATATTTAATGCATAGTTGGCATCATAATAATCCATTGCCATACCGTTTATGACAAAATCTAAATCGGCATCAACGGCCTTACTGACGACACCCAACCCTGTATTTGTTAAACCTGTAGGTAAAGTGGGTAATGTGAAACTGAGGGTTACATCCGGATATTCCTCCTGGATGGTCACTAAAGCTTCGCAAATTTTATCAATATCATATAGACCGTTCTCAAGATCAAAATCCAGCCCGGCAGCATCATAAATAGTAATGGTAGACTCATAAGTATTAACCAGTTCATCAACCGTAAAGTTATATGAGATATCCATATTGGCTGCGCCGCCAAAAGAAATAACAACCTTTTTACCTTCAGCATTAAGACTGTCGGCTAAAGGTTTTGCCCAGTCAAGCGGCATTGTCGGTTGAGCTCCCCAGCAAGGCGTATTTGTTGAGGCTGCCAGGGTAATAAAACCAAAAACTAACCCTTCTACGTTCCAGTCGATAGCCTGAGTAAAATATAAGGGACTCGGACGACCATTGGGATAATTTTGCCAGTCGCTCCACTCTGCATTTATGGTAACATCAATAAACGGTGTGTATATTGTCGTCATTTTAACGCCCCATAGAAAATAAATATTTTAGGATATTGCAAACATTCAACAATGCTAACTCACCCAGTAAAATTATTTACATCCGCGACTCCACATAAAGAATGCTTTAATATTTAAAACAGCTAACACCGAAAATTACACTTTTACTTTAAATAAATCCTTATGACAATGGACAAGCGTTGTTGGCATGGCAATACATCCCCCTCCTTTTACGGAAACTTATCCATACATTGTTCACTTCACGCATTCAAACATAGGGAGTGGGGTTTATTCCGTCAATCAGAAAAAACATCCTCTATCGGGTTTTGATTACCAATGGCAGACCTTAAGTCTTCTTAAAATGAAATTTATCATCACGTTGCTGTAAATCTCTTCGAAATAAAATAAAGGAATGAAATTTCTTAAATATGTTATTTGAAGTTTTTTGGCCGTGCATATTATAAGAATATACATTGCTACATTATTCGAATGCCTCATCTCTACAGCAAAAAATACCCCCAGGGAGAATCCCGCCGGTTGAGTAAATAAGATACTTTCGTTCGACTATATAGCTGACTGAAAGAGTATTTGATGCCTAAAGCAACCACAGCCGTAAGCAGTAAACACGTAAAAAAAGTTTCAGGCAGACGGTAATCCCCGGCGGTCGGGATGCTTCACTGCCATACTGAAGGTGACAAAACGCTGTGCAGATACGAAGCCGTGCAAGCTGAGCGCACCGCGCCCTTGCTACCGGCTTACGCAGAAGAATGAGGAAGACTGAATGATCACTTTATGCAAAGCCTGTGGTACATCTTATGAGATAACCGATTCCTATCCGGCGCATTGCAATATATGCACAGATGAGCGCCAGTATGTCCCCGCTACCGGGCAGCAATGGGTTAATTTTGACGCCCTTTGTGCTTCGCACACAAATAAGTGGAGACAACATGACAGCACTCTTCTCAGCATCCGCACCGTTCCAGATTTTGCGATTGATCAGCGCGCGTTTATTCTGCGTACGCCGCAGGGCAATATTCTGTGGGACTGCATTGCCACACTTGACGATGCCACGAAAACGCTTGTGGCTTCCCTGGGCGGGCTTAAAGCCATCGCGATATCGCATCCTCATTACTACACCACCATGCAAGATTGGGCCGAAGAATTTAACGCCCCGATTTACCTTCATGCCAGCGACTGCGAGTGGGTGATGCGCGACAGCCCCTGGGTTACCTTTTGGGAAGGCGATACCCTTGAGCTAACCCGTGACGTCTGCGTGATACGTCTTGGAGGGCATTTTGCTGGCGGCTGCGTTCTGCACTGGGCGCGAGATGAAGGCGTGGTGCTTTCCGGCGACATCGTTCAGGTTACCCCTGGTGCGCATGCCGTCTCCTTTATGTGGAGCTACCCCAATATGTTACCGTTACCCGCCGCAACGGTCAGCGATATTATCCAACGCCTGAGTACGGTAAAATTTAAAAAACTCTACGGCGCGTTTGAAGGAAAAGATATTACGGCAAATGCCGATGAAATCGTGCGTCGTTCAGGCGAAAAGTATATTTCCTGCCTCAGATAAACGGGCAGAAATGCACTGATAGCGACGTTCGCTTCTGCCCGGTGATACAGGCTTTGCTCAAAATGTACGGCACCATTTATTACTTTTCACGATAGCGTAGCGCAGCGATAACTTCAGCAAGCGCCGGTGCCATCTGGCGCCGACTGGCATAATAAAGATGATATCCCGGACAGTACAGCCACCAGTCTTTTAGAACCGGGATCAACTTTCCCGATGCAATATGCGGCTGCGCCAGCTCAAGCGGAATATAGGCAAACCCCAGGCCATCTAGTGCTGCCTGCAACATAATATAGGTGTTATTAAAGACAGTTTGCCCTCGCACGCGTACCGGTAATGTTTTTCCTTCTTTTTCTAACTCCCAGGCATAAAGCCCTCCGTGCGTTGGCAGCCGCAGGTTTATGCACTGATGTGCCATCAAATCTCCGGGCATTACAGGTACACTTTTCCCGCTCAGGTATTCCGGCGAGCACACCACCGCCATGTGAAAGTCAGGGCCGATTCTTACGGCTATCATGTCCTTATCAACGGTACTGCCTGACCGGATCCCTGCATCAAACTGCTGCGCAACAATATCGGTAAGTGCGTAGTCAACGCTCAGTTCTATCTGAATATCCGGGTAGCGCTTAAGCAAAACCTGAAGCCGGGGCCAGAGTATGGATACAATGGCGTGATCATGAGCGGTGATGCGCACCGTGCCGGAAGGTTTCTCGCTCAGGGCGCGCAGGGAAGCCAGCTCGCTGTCCAGCTCAGTTAGCATCGGTTGCAGAGTCGTGTACAGGCGCAGCCCGGCTTCGGTGAGGGAAACGCTGCGCGTCGTTCGCGTCAGCAGCCTGACGCCCAGCCGCGCTTCCAGCGCCGTTATGGCATGACTCAGCCCGGAGCGCGACATGCCGAGCTGAGCGGCTGCACGGGTAAAGTTTTTTTCTCGCGCCACAATCTGGAAGGCGCGCAGGTCGTTCAGATTTTCATGTGTCATTGTTGCATCCCATGCACATATACATTCAGATTTGCCTGGCTTATCAACTAATCAAGTCGGGCCTACACTGTTAAAAATCCCCGGCGAACAATTTCGCCCGCCATTTCCGGAACTGTAAATGGAGCGCATATGAAAAGACTTGCCGTCGTTGCTGTGTCGCTGGCGCTTTCTGTTTCAGTTGGTTATTCAAAGGAGAACACATCCATGATTACTGTAATGCAAAGCGGAGCAAAACCCTCGGTAAAAGGCCCGTCAGAATATTTTACGGGAACGGTACGCATCGATTCACCTTTTCAGGGTACAGACCCCGCACGTGTGGGTGGCGCGACCGTAACGTTTGAACCCTCTGCCCGCACCGCCTGGCATACGCACCCGCTCGGCCAGACCTTGATTGTCACCGCCGGCCTCGGCCTTGTGCAGGAGTGGGACGCTCCGGCGCAAGAAATCCGTCCCGGCGACATTGTCTGGATACCCGCTGGCGTGAAGCACTGGCACGGGGCGGCACCTGGAACTGCCATGTCGCATATCGCCATTGCCGAGGCGCAAGAAGGTAAGGTCGTTGAGTGGATGGAACACGTCACCGACGAGCAGTATGCTTCTGCTAAAACGTTGTGACGATGGTGTAATGAAGCGTACCGCACGCATCCTGTGTGCGGCACTGTCTTCTCCCTTCGATTTCTTGTCTTTCTCACCGAAAATGACAGGTACAAGGCTCACTCACCCGCGAGTCCAGGCCAGGTAAAGGAACAGAAAAACTGTTTTTCAATCAGACTCTCCCGCAGCGTTGCCGCCCTTTTTAAGGGGCGGCTTTGATCATTATTTCAGATTCGCTTTAAAGAATGATGCCAGCTTCTCAAAAGGGATCAGGTCAGTACGGTCATACAGATCAACATGACCTGCACCCGGAACGACATACAGCTCCTTCGGTTGAGCTGCACGTTTGTAAGCATCTTCGCTGAATTCTTTTGAATGTGCCTGGTCGCCGGTAATAAACAGCATCGGGCGTGGTGAAATCGTTTCAATATCGTTGAACGGGTAGAAGTTCATAAACTTGCCAATGCTGCTTAATAAAGGCTTAGTGGTCAGTTCTTCTTTCTCGCCCTGCGGGGTATAGCCGCCTCGCTCCGTACGGTAGAAATCAAAGAACTCACGCTGAATGGCCGGTGTTGACTCATCAAGCTTATTGACTGTCCCCGGAATATACGCCTTCTCTGCACCGTTAAATTCTGCGAATCGCTGTTCGATGGCTGATTGAATAAAGGCTTTACGCTGCTCCGGCGTCTGGGAATGGTTCAGGCCATTGCGAAACGCAGATCCCATGTCGTACATGCTTACAGTCGCTATCGCTTTCATACGCGGGTCAATTTTGGCCGCGCTGATGACAAAGCTGCCGCTGCCACAAATCCCCAGCACGCCAATTTTCTCAGGAGAGACATACGGCTGCGTACTGAGGTAATCGACCGCCGCGCTAAAGTCATCAGAATAAATTTCCGGCGAAATCAGATGGCCTGGCTTGCCTTCGCTCTCTCCCCAAAAAGAGAGATCAATCGCCAGCGTCACAAAGCCCTGCTCCGCCAGTTTTTGCGCATACAGAGTCGAGCTTTGCTCTTTTACCGCCCCCATCGGATGCCCGACAACAATCGCCGGGTATTTCTCATTCTGATTCAGCGTTTTCGGGATATACAAATTACCCACGACGTCCATCTGATACTGATTTTTAAACGTCACCTTTTGCCGGGTGACCTTATCGCTTTTATAAAAGTTGTCCGCGCCTTGTGACATATCCGCCGCAGTCGCAGCGAATGAGCTGATTAACAGCCCCAGCGCCAGGGTCATTGTTTTCATACGTTTATCCTCCTGTGTACGTGCTCCTGGTGATGCGTTGTTTCGTAAGTGAGTGTGGGCATTAATGACTACCTCTGAATGTCGACCTGGCTAAATTCAGGCAAGCCGGGGCCGGGCGCTATTCACGGGAATAACGACAAAAAAAGCACGAATAAACATGCCGTTCACGATTTTCTCTTGCTGAAAGTTTTACACGACTGGTGTAGCCTGACTAGCTAATGAATACTTAATGGGCTTATAAGCCTGAGTTATTAATCAGGAACATATGCCAGATGAAACGCAATCTGAATGACCTTCTCTATTTTGTTACCGTCGCCCGCGAAGGGAGTTTTACCCGCGCAGCGGCACATCTTGGTGTGACGCAACCCGCACTCAGCCAGGCGATTTCCGCGCTGGAAGATCGTCTGCAAATTCGTCTGCTCACCCGAACCACCCGCAGCGTGTCACCCACCGCTGCCGGAGAACGGCTGTTGCAGGCCATTGGCAATCGCATTGATGAGATTGAAGCCGAGCTGGATATGCTCACAGAATTGCGTGACAAACCTGCCGGTACGGTGCGAATCACCTGTGGGCCAAACGTTTTGCGTACCACACTGTTACCCAAGCTAACGCCGCTTTTACGCCAGTACCCGGATATTCATATTGAGTTCGATGCCAATCACGGTTTCCGCGATATTGTTGCCGACCGGTTTGACGCCGGAGTGCGCCTGGGCGACACCATTGATAAAGATATGATAGCAATACCGATTGGCCCGGAATTACGCATGGCGGCAGTGGCTTCGCCGGAGTATTTCTCACGTTACCCCATTCCACAAACACCGCATGAACTGACACAGCACTGCTGTATAAACCAGCGCATGGTGAAGTCAGGCGGGCTGTACGTCTGGGATTTTGATCAGGACAGCGGCGATTTGAACGTGCGGGTTAACGGACAGGTGACGTTTAATACCTCAGAACACATTGTTTATGCCGCACTGGCGGGGCTGGGTATCGCTTTTTTACCAGAAGAAGAGTTTGGCACTCTTATTGAAGAAGGCCGTCTGATTCGGGTGCTTGAAACGTGGTGCAAACCTTTTCCAGGTTACTATTTGTATTACCCCAGCCGCAAGCAAGTCTCTCGCGCATTTTCACTGGTGGTCGATGCCTTGCGCGTTGACCGGAAACGACAACCGGCCAATCGGCTAAAGTGACTGCGAGAATTTGAGGTTTGACACTTTTCCTGATCTTCAAATCATTGAATCTTTTGCCTTAAATAATTCTGGCAGAGATCCGGGCAGCCAGGAGCATGATGCAGGCTTTTTTGTATTACCACCCTATAGCCGACCAACTCAAAGAATATCTTTCCATTTACATCCCAATAAGGGTTAAACGAATTCGTCATTTTGAAACCAGCTTCAGTCATTCTTTCGCAGGCCCTGCCTCCGCAAAATAGCCAGACAGCGGATTATATAATGAAGGCGTCATTCGCGAATGATTTCCGATGTCTGAAAATGAAAAAACCGCCGGTGTTCTGGCGGGTTTTGTTGTTGCGAAGATTTAACTGAGCCGCGGATATTACTGGTAGATAAAACTTAAAGTATTTCTACCGTTTCGTTGCTGTCAGCGTTTGCTTCCCACGTTTAGACAACTCGCGCAATATACGATTATGTAACCCAACCGCCGTAGACTTCACGAACCAGGGGCTGTTCAGGCATGTAATGCTAAGCGCAATAAAAATCAAACCCAGGACAGATCCAACTAAATCCCAGGTATTTCTGTCACCGCCAGTCAGCATAGTGGTATAAGTTGATATAAAATATATAACAGCAACCAATGCTACGAGAAATATCACAGCCACATGCAATTTCAGCGCAAAGAAATTACCGCGGGCGATAAGGAACATTAATGGCATAAAGAACACACAGAATGTAAGAGCGCCCAATACCATCCCAACGACTGAATAATGCTCAGGCCAGTCCAGCCATTCAGAGATCGAGTCCCACAGAAAGCCCTGAGGGATAGCAAAGCAAAAAACCGTAAAAATACCGCTAAAAGTCACTGGCAGAACAATTTTGTACCATTCAGCAAAAATATCTGTATCAGCGATCAGACGGTTTTTCAGTGATTCAAGCCCATGTCTGTCATTCGTCTTAATTTCTTTTGCAACTAACGTAGTAAGTGCAAAGCATTTTTTGAGATTATTTAGCATTGCAGGTTCAATTACTTCCTTAAACTGAAAATGATTGTATGAGTCCAAATACATACTGCCCGGACTTCTGCACATTTTGCGGATTTCTGAGCGTTCCAGAAAACGCACTCCCGGTAAACGCAGAAGAGTTGGTAACAGCCTTCATTAATTCGTACTGAAGCGACTTTTGTAATGCTTCTGCAGGGTAGCGTGTGGGATATGCCCCAGCTCTTATAAGAGCTTTAACTCCGTCATTGGATATACCCGGATTCTTTGCGCGAATTATTTCAATCGTTATCCGTTTACGTTCAGGCCTACTTAAACCTTTGAGCCATTCAATGGCCTTTAAAGAGGATGAGCTTTTCATCATCCGGTATATCTCTACTGTTTTTTTTAACCCGGCACCGGCACCCGCAAGGGAAATGATATCCAGAGCTGTTACCGTCGCCGTATACCATCCCTGAGAATCCAGCCAGGCAACATCATCTTCATTCCCATTATGAATGTAAATTAAACGTCCCGCACCAATAAAGCACTGAGCGCCGGTTGCTAAGCTACCAGCTATCATTACACCAGCAATATACCCGGTAGCCGCTGCTGTAAAAGGTATAAAGAAAGTGGACGTCATGGCAACAACCGCAGTTGCTACCATTGCTCCACATGACATTGCTGTTGATGTAATTTCTGCTGCCAGAGAAGGTGCCTGGATTGTCTTAGCTGTCGCCTGTGCCGCGGCCTGCGGTGAAATGTTGCTTACCTTTGTAACAATAACATGGGTTACAGTACTTTGTGCCGGGTTGGCAATTCTTCTGGACGGCCTGACCAGCCACTGGCTCACACCGTTAGAATAAATAATGCCGACCTGATTAAAATCCCGCGTGCAATCAAGTTGCTTCGCAAGAGCATGGAAATCAAAATCGACAGGACCAGGGCCTCCCCACGTTTGTGGTCGATTAAAAGCAGGAAGGCTTTCCGCGCTCCGTCCTGGCAGATAGTCTGACATTATCTTCACCCCTTTTTAAATTCCTTGCGGCTAAGTAAGCAAGGGTAATGTCCTGAGCCAGTAAAAAAATTAAGAATGTTCTTAATAGAAGATTTGCAACAAAAAATTATGAGCACCAGCACAGAATAAATTTTCCAGGTTATGTGGGGCACTATGCCTATGAAAATTATATATGAAAAAGACTATAACATTGCGCAAATGACACGGGTTGTATGCGTCGCACACCGAACCTAACAAACCTGCATTGAGCTTCATTAACTTTTATGCTCGCACTTATTATCGGCCAGTTTCTGGATGATATCTGCAATATGAAATTGACAGACGTTTTGGACGGCATGCTTTACATAGACTAGGGCAATGAGAGGATATGGAGGACGATTTTTCAGGTGTCATAAAAAACGGGAACCAACAGGCTCCCGTTCTTGTTTAACCCGCCAAGCGGATTACATGTTCGCGATGATCGCGTCGCCAAACTCTGAACATTTCAGCAGTTTAGCGCCGTCCATCAGACGTTCAAAATCGTAAGTTACAGTTTTCGCGGCAATCGCGCCTTCCATACCTTTGACGATCAGGTCTGCGGCTTCGAACCATTCCATGTGGCGCAGCAGTACATAGTTAAATCAAACTCAACACACTGATTTTATTGAATAAACAAAGCAACTACGTCTATTAAATAATCAGTGGAGCATAGCAACTAACCTATTGATTATCAATACGACGTGTATCATTTTGGGGAATGCGCTTCCGAGCCAAACAAGGGATTCTAAATCAGGCGTGTTATCAAGCATAATCAATTTGTTATCTTATTTTTTCGACAGTAACTCATCATTTTCAGTTCAGGTAATTCAACAGGTTGCCACTAACAGTGATTATCAATGGCAAAATTTTTTTACTAGAAAAAATTCCGCTATGAGCGAAAAGCGGAAATTGTATTTGGCACCTATACGCTCTCTGCCTCAGGTGTTCCCTGATGGAATACCAATTGCCATTGCCCGTTCTCAGAGATTTCCCAGCATGAAGAACGTAGGGATGCACGACTACCATCTGGATTAACAGTTCTGTAGTGCAATATTGCGAAATTATCGCCAACGCTGATAAGCCGGAAATGACTACTAAGAATAGCCGGAAAACTATCTTCACCCGAAAGCGCTTCAATAGTCTGTGCACGATCAACTAATACGCCTGAGCGTGTTATTTCACTAAATCCTTCATGGAGTATCTGTTCAAGCCATTTCCGATCTTTCCGCCTGTTGCCATGAAGAGAACATTCAAGTCTTTTTAACGTATCCAGGAGCATTGTGTTGATCCTCATCACACTCAAACATTAACTCTTAAGGCAATAATCGCTGGAATGCAACTTCCGCTCCTGGCACTAAGCGGGCTAGAGCAGGCTGATTTGACGAGATAAGGGTATGGATGAATCATCCATACCCCTGAACGATTACTTCCCAGTTGATTTGCTTGGTTTCAGCCCTGGGGTATTGCCGGGTGTATCCTTATTATCACGTCTGCGTTGATCGGGTTTTCCTGTTGATTTTGCAATTGGTTTTGGACCAGGTTTAAGACCCATAATCGTGTTCCTTTTCCGTGTCAGAGGTTATTCCTCAATATGGATATAAGGGGGGTGATAAGAATTATCAAGCTCGGATGGGAGGTGGATTGTGACTACTAGACTATTATGTGAACGATGCCAGCTTTTGGCACAAAACAGCTTTCAATATGAAGAACTCCGACACAGGGTGTCAGGGGCGGAGGTTCAAATCCCCTCAAGTAACTCTAAAAAATCCAGCGACCGGCATTAGTCGAGTCAATCAACATATTCACCGTCAACTGCTCTGGCGCGTGATGATCAGTTTTCAGGTAGCGGGGTAATATGGCATTTGGCAGGAAGCGAATCCCTTCATTAGGGAAATATTGGTTAAAACTGAAACCGGACATATCCACGTTTAGTTTTTCCGCATATTCTTCAAGAAAGTCTGCTGCATCTTCCGGCAAAACGCTTTGTTTCCCCGTACTGATAGAGGCATCATCAGGCATTTCCCATAAGTGCTTTTTGATAAGATCCCTGACCTGTGCTGCTTTGTCTGACATTATCTTTCTCAATAGTGAATTGTTATACCTACACCAGCCAGAAGGTGACGGCCAGGATAATGACGGCAAATATCGCTGTCGAACCCCAGGCATGATCGGGCCAGAAGGTAACTGCCAACATCCCGAACGCTAAGATGAGTACTGTTGGAACAATAGTGCTGATAAAGTAGCGCAGTTGGCGCCGTAACCAATCCTTAAAAAAATTACTCATTACTTGATTATCCGTTTGATAGCCTCAGCTATGTCTTCATCCGTAGAACGTAAAATACTCAAATTCACATTTCGGCTTATTACAGGTTCTATCAGAAAATACATCATTTCAAGTTTTTCAGCATACAGCGCATGATAGTACATTCCATTTTGTTGCTTAAGCCTGTTAGCTGCATCTGCCGCTTCCTGCACATAACCGTAGTAACCGGCGATTGTTACAGCACCCGCCGCAATTTTTGCCAACTTACGGTCTATCGAGAACGTCAAACCAAAACTATAACAGGCAGCAGCAACTATTGCCGCAGAAAGAGCCTGGTTAGTTAACGTCGCTGAAGCTATATTAACCCCTGTTTTAAGGAGGATTTTTTGTATTTTTTGAATGCGCTCCGGCATCAGATTTTGTAAGAGCTGATCAACATAAATTTTGAGCATGCTATAAATAATATCACGCCCGGAAACCAGTTGGGTAAGAGCCTCCAGAAAACGCGTATCTTCTTTTTTCTGATTTGCGCAGACATCCTGGTAATTTTGAGTAAAACATGAAGTGTAGAAAAGTAGCCTTGTTGCGCCCTCCTGAACACGATTGGCCTGCGCCAGCACTTCCTTTTGCACTCCCTTCAGTGCATGTTCAAGCCTCAGCCCCAGTAATTTATCCGCCTGTAATTTATCGATAATCTGATTATTCGTATACATCTCACATTCTTTATTATTTCTGATAATGAATAAACATAACGAGGATAAACTATTTTCCTTTAAACGATTTATGCATTCGTATCACGTGCTAATATTATATATCATCAGGTTACTTTTAACAGGGTTTGAAAAAGACATTTAATATTCACCACATCTATACTTATAGGTGCTTTTACTATTTTCGTTTAAAAATTTTAAATAGCAAAAGAAATTTATTTTAGGTTGCAATTATATCAAATACATAAATGATAGAGGTCGCTATTTTACAACCAATAAATCTGCGAATCGCGTGGTATATCTCGGCGACAGCATCTCTCGCTTCATCTGCCACTGCTGATGAATGCCCTGCCCGGCAAAGTACAGCGTGCCGCGTCCTTCTCTGGCGTTCAGATGGTCCAGCACTTCCATCAACGCGCTGCTGTTATGTCGCGATGCGTTGTCATCAAACAGATTAAGCTGCGCGACGCCCTGGCTGAAAAAGTCCCCGAGCATCACCCCGGCTTTCTGGTACCGATGACCATCCTTCCAGATAACATCCAGACTACGCGTCGCCGCGTCGATGATGTCCCGGCTGTCCTGGGTTGGTGTAAGCAGTTTTACAGACGCACTGTTGCCGTAATAAGGTTCATTAAGGGCAAACGGAGACGTTTTTACAAACGCGGATATAAAGCGGCAATACTGATGCTCGCCACGCAGCTTTTCTGCCGCTCTGCTGGCATAACTGCATATCGCCTGGCGCATCTCGTCATAATCGGTGATGCGGTCGCCAAATGATCGGCTGCACACAATTTCCTGCCTTGCCGGAGCAAATTCCTCCAGCCCAAGGCACGGTTCGCCGCGCAGCTCTCTCACCGTCCTCTCCAGCACCACGTTAAAGTGTTTACGGATAAAACGGATATCAGTATCCGCCAGCTGCAGCACTGTTTTGATGCCCATTGCTTCCAGCTTCTTCGAAATGCGGCACCCTACTCCCCACACCTCATCAACCAAAAGCAGTGCCATTAGCTTGCGCTGGCGCTCCACGTTCGACAAATCAACAACCCCGCCCGTCTGCCGCTGCCACTGTTTGGCGGCATGGTTTGCCAGCTTCGCCAGCGTCTTGGTCTGCGCGATACCCACGCCGACGGTCAGGTGCGTACGCTTCAGCACGGTCGCGCGTATCTCCCTGCCGAACTCCGTCAGGTCACGACAGTTACGCACACCGGTCAAATCACAAAAAGCCTCGTCGATGGAGTAAATTTCCACGCGCGGCGACATTTCCTCCAGCGTGGTCATTACCCGGTTCGACATATCTGCATACAGCTCGTAGTTACTGCTGAAACAGACCACACCGAAGCGCCTGAACATATCTTTCTGTTTGAAGAAAGGCTCGCCCATTTTTATTCCAAGGGCTTTAGCTTCTGCGCTCCTGGCGATAACGCAGCCATCGTTATTGGACAGGACGACCACCGGCCGCCCTTTCAGGTCCGGACGAAAAACTGCCTCACACGACGCATAGAACGAATTAACGTCCACCAGGGCAAACATATTCAGCTCGCTGATTTAACGATGTATGTCACCACGCCGAATATTTCGAGCGTATCTTCACTGGTCACCCGGATCGGTCGGTATGCACTGTTCATCGGATTGAGCTGAATGGTCGGGCGAAGCTGCAAACGCTTTACGGTGAACTCCCCGTCCACGGCCGCAATCACAATATCGCCATGTTCTGCGGTGCGTGAGCTGTCAACCACCAGCAAGTCGCCATCGCTGATCCCTCCCTCAATCATTGAGTCGCCAGCAGCTTTGACGAAATAAGTTGAGCTGGGGTGCTGTACCAGCAGCTCGTTCAGATCGATACGCTGCTCAACATAATCAGCAGCAGGGGAAGGAAACCCACACTGAACGACATCGCTGAACAACGGGAGCGCGACAACTGCGCGCAAATCGGTGGGTTGGAAGAACTGCATATGTAGCCTCAATTAAAACCTGTTTTTATATACAGTAGTTTTATAATTGGGCCTGATCAAGCCCCCGCTCCGCTTACTTTTGCTAACAAAGGAAATTTATCTTTTAAGGTGAAGGGAATAGCGGAAAAGGTATTTTTTCCGAATGCTCACATTTTATACAAAAAGGTATCAGGAGAAAAAACTCATCACAGAGCAGCATGGTTAACCCAACGCCTTCAGTACCATGTTTGCATTGGTGAAAATGTATTCGTAATTCTTCCCGTTCAGCCGACTGTGCCAGCGCCAGCGTATGCCGATCTGCCTGCCGTAATACGCTGAATAGTCATACCATCCGTACTTGATATACATATCCGCTCCCGAAGCTCCGCATGATAGCTGCGTTTTCCAGTCTCTCGCCGGGGGAATATGGTTAGAGGGATTCGCCGTGGTGGTCACGCCATCCTGGCGGGTGTTTGTCACGACGCCATCTTTAAACTCCGTTTTTGTCCATATCTCCAGTGCTGAGCTCGTAGACCATACACCAAAAGGCAATTCTTCCTGTGTGTCGATGGTGACAATATCCAGACTCGACCAGTCCACATCAATGTTACTTGTCGCCAGCGCCTCTTTAAGCGGGATGAACACGCGAGCAATTTTGAATGCGTTTAGAGTGGCGCTTTCTGATGTCCTGGAAAGAACCAGCGACGGGATGGTGGCTTTAGCAATATCATAATCAGCGGTTGGATCTTCATACCCGGCATTGGGAAATACTTTCCTGAATACCCCGCCATCGTTAATCCATGCTGTGGCAACTGCCCTGAATGTATTTCCGTCCTTAATGTTCAGAGTGGTAACAGGGGCGAAATCGCCCCCTCCGGTTTTGCGGAAAATTGGCATGAATCAGCTTTCCTCGACTTGATACCAGACATGACCGGCGGCATAGCTACTTGCGTCAGCGGGAGCCACATCGGTCGATATCGTGTAGCTCACGCCAATATTTTGCCGCGCAGTAGCCGCGTTTTTAACGTCAGACAGGTTATTAGCTGCGTCCAGATAATCGCCGCCACTGGCGGTTCCCCAGTCACTCCAGACCGACGCATCTGCTGTCACATCCTCACAGTACCGGTGATAAACATCCGTAGTGTTGTACGGATAGTAAATCTGTCGGATGCCGGTTTGCGCGGTTTTGATGACGTCCAGCATTCCCGCCAGGGTGACGGGGTAGTGCCGGGCGGTGGTTGCATTGCTGGTGAGCGACTGGAATTTACGTCCAGGTAAAACGACGGTGTTCAGGTCTGTGGAGCCAAGTGACGCCGTATCCTGTGGAACAGCGCCCACTTCACCGGCAGTCAGCGTATCCTTCGTCGCAAGTTCACCCATCCCGATGTTTTTACGTGTTTTCGCCTGTGCCTCAGCGCCTTTGCCCGCAATCTCAGACAAATTATTGTCAATGGCAAGATAAACCTCCGGCACCTCTTCTTCTGTCGCCGTGATCGTTATTGATGCCGTCACGCCGGAGTTTGCGCCAGTGAGTGACAGCGTAGCCGTCCCCGCGCCGCTGACGGTCAGCGTACCATCGGATGCCAGAATCGCGACTGCAGTATCAGATGAGGCCGGGTTAATCTCCTCGGTGTAATGGGTAGGGGAATACAGGACAGGAATGCTGTAGGTGTTACCCACCAGTAGTTTCGCTGGGATTGCGCCGATTTCTATCGACGTCAAGTAAACATGTTGAGTAACTACCGCCGTCGATGTCAGGCCGGTGGAAATACTGGCAATAATGCTTTGTGTCCCACTCTGCCCGGCGGTTGCTGTGTACAGACCATTACTATCGATGCTGCCAAGTGCCGGGTCAGAAACGATCCACGATACCGGATACCCTACCGCCAGCTCGGCAGGTAAAAGTGTACCCGTAAATTTTCGTGTAGAACCGGCGCTAATCGTTACCGATGCAGGAGTGATGACCAGCGATGAGGGCGTGGTGGATTCTGAGTTATCAGCCTCGGCCCGGTCAGTTTTGATGATATACATCGCAGCGATATTAACGGGCCGGGTTTCGCTTCCGCCAACCATCAGGTCTCGGTTTGCCACTCCGGCCCAGTTTCTGTCATCACCGCCCGCATAGCGGAACCCACCAGGACCACCACCGCTTCCGTTGCGGTTATTGGAGTTATCAAAGCCCAGCCATTGTGAAAAATGGAAATGCGCGCGCAGTTCATCCCCCTGGAGGCTGTTTACCGCCCTGCCCGCATCAGGATCGACAGTTGCCCCATTCGCCCAACCCCGGACAAATCGCCCACGATAGTCAGGTATGACTCCGCCAGGGAAAAGCGCGGTCAGTTTCGGGTTCTCCGCTTTATCGAACGCCTGGCCATTAAGTTCAAGCCAGCCATCCGGCGGTGTTGCTGACGGCCACATAATGATCGCGCCCACCGGCAGAAGATATGGCGTCAGTGTGGTTTTCAGTTGCTCGTCCAGATAGCTCGCCCCATCATGCAGACGCCGCGGGGTAATAGCCTGGACACTGCCATCACCAGCAATTGCCTCTTCTTTAGTCGCTTCACGTTGAATATAGCGCTGCCAGATAGAGTCATTGGTTCCCGGTATGTTTGCTGAATTGCTATCACTAAGGGACAGATAAAGATCGCCGTGATAATAGACGACCGCCCCTTCGTAGTATGAAATGCCACTTTCCCATTCCGGGTAGCCGTAATTTCTGTAGTGATTAATATAATTACGCATCCCGCGAATTATCTTGCTGATCTGCTCGTCATCATCGGGATCAAGATACTCTCCGGCATCCTCGACGACAGCAACCAACTCCCGCTGAACGGTATTAAACCAACCCGCCAGAAGCTCAGTGGGTTTAATGCCTGCTGCAGCATTACCGTCGGTAAATTCACCATTTTTGTTTGCCGTGTTGGTTACAGTATTAACCTTTCTCATTCAGGCGCTCCGGAAAATAAAAAAGCCGCAATATGCGACCTGAGGAAATTTTGGGGGAATGTTTACGGGATTTGATAAGCGAGTTTGTAATTCCCGGCAGTAACCGTGCGGAATGTCACACTGTCGGTGCGCCAGCGTATTTCCACTTGCGCCGGGGTTTGTAGCATCCAGCTTGAAGCTTCATTGACGTTAAGCGTCAGCCTGTCAATGGTCGCGACATCAGTTGCCGGATCGCTGATATCCAGCGCAGAAGCAAATGCGAGATAATCGGGTACGTCATTATTATCGTGATAAAGCTGCGCCCACTGAGCATTATTGAGGCCGTTAATATCCGATGGTGTCATGCCCTCCGATATTAATTTCGTCGCACCTGAGACGTCTGCTGAAAGCGACCCAATATCCACCCAGCCGCCACTGCGCCACACAGACCAGTTTGTTAAATCTCTGCTGACGGCAACACGCACAAACCCATCGTTGTCCTGTGTTGCGGTCAGTGTCGCGCTGTTAATCTGGCTCCAGGACGTAGCAGCAGACAACGATTTTTGGATCGCTATTTGTGGATAGGGAGTATAAACAGCGCTGACATCAACCGGAGAGCTACCGTAAACTTTAACCGGCAGAATTCCGGTTAATGATGTAGCGGTGATGGTGCCAGAGTCAGTGAATCCATTATCAAAATCAGCAGCGTCTGTTTCCTGTAACGTACCATTTTTCGCTGAGTACCATTTCCCGCCTCCGTTTATTAGTAACCCTGCGAAGGGATAAATTTCCAGAGAATCAAGAGTAAGGAAATTGAAAGAGCTATTAATATCTGTCACCAGCAATCGATAAATGGAATAAGAGGATGAAGCCGTTAAGGAATAACTTCTCACGGCACCAGCCTTGTTATTGCTGTCTCCTGTAACACTGTGAAGGTTATCCCATTTAACACCATCATTGCTGCCCTGAAATTTCCATGTTTTAAGGTTGGCCATATCGTAAACCTGACGATTCCTGATTTGGTATCCCCCTATCCTGATCGCCGATGGCAATGTAATTTGCAACCATTCTGGTTTTTCTGAAGTTGGCCTGCCTGAAGAAGCCCATGCCTGCTGCGCTGTTTTGCTTTTTGTAAAAGGAAACCACGACCTGAAATTACTTCCTGAATAGACAGACGATGCCGCCACCACATAACCCGCTGGCGTGTTTTCAGATGTCATCTCAGGGATTGTATTATTTACTACTGCTGCGATTTGTAATTGCTCGCCATCCGCGCGGACTGGTGTCGAATAATTATCACCATCACGTTCCAGCGTGACGGTACCGCCTGAATAAGGCGCTAGCGTCCCGTCAAAGATAAGGGCATCAGTACAGCTGTAACTGGTTTCGCTCACTGCCTCGAAATCATCCACGAGGTATGTCTGGTTCGTTGAGCCTGTGACCTCTTTCAGCGCATATGCGTGAAGATTAAACGCGCTCTGCTGGCTAAAGTTAAATGAATGATTCTGCCCCGCCGTGACGCCTTGCCGCTCAACGACTATGTAACCGCTACTGCCACCGCCGCCGGATGCACTGATGATCGTCTTTCCACTGACAGGGTTTTGACCAAGGGTTACCCCGGTGCCCGCCTGCAGCGAGGAGGTGATTAATTGCTGTGTCTGTGATGCAAAATCTTTGATATCTGCGGTTGAGTGTATGTGGTTTTCCGCAGCGCTTCCCATTTGGGCAGGGATCAGCGAAAGATCGCCGCTTCCAAGTAGCGACTGACCAAACAAGCTACGGATATTCTGCCCTGAGACGAGCAGCTTCTGTTTCGCATTCCATGACGCCTTTTCCGCTGGGGTGGCGAATTCGCGGTTTGCAGTTTCGTTCACCTGATCGGTATCGTAATCTCCTGCCTGTGCCGTTACCGCTCCGGTGCGCCCGTACACGGATGACACGCCGGAAACCGTAGCCGCCTGCCCTTTTACCCAGTTTGCAGACACCGCAGGATTTTCCCCGCCATTGAGATAAAATAGCGTGTCGATATCCGCCTGTGCACAGATAGTCAGGTTTGAGGAAGATGTCAGGGCCAGCCGTGCGGCCTGGTCAGCCACGACAACATAACGGGATGTCAGGGTTTGCAGTAGCGCGGCCGGAATTTTACCGGATGAGTCCAGTTGCAGCCAGCCGCCGCCGATGTTTGCGGAGGATATCTGGACATACCGTGCATCGCCGCGCGTTTCATCAAAATACTGCGCATGCGGATCGCTGTCATTTAAATGCCCGGTCAGCAGGCTGTCGGCCATTCCCACTGGTTCTGCGCTGATGTCCTTCGCGGTCAGTGTCACTGAGCCGGTTTTGCCATTCACAGAGCGAACCTGCGTGGTGCTCAGATTATCAACTTTCTGCTTTAACCATTGGGTTCGGTTTGCAAGCGTCTGCGCCTGCTCATTGGACGGGCCTAAATCCGTCCCGTCAAAGCCACGTACAGGCGTGTCGGTGTCCAGTCGCAGCACATCTGCTGTAAATTCTGCTGTTTCTGTCAGCTTTGCCATCTTCAACCTCTGTACGTATTGCGGCCGTCATAGGTCACGGCCCCATCAAAAAAAAGATTCATTGCCACCTCGCCGCTCTCAACATCAGCCCATTCACAAGGCGGCGTCCAGACCTGCGCACGGGCGATGACACTGAACGTTCCGGACAAAGGTGGCGTGGCGGCGAAGGAACCCTCTGAATCAGTAAAGGAACGCTGGATTATCTGGCCACCAGCATGTGTATAAGTCAGCGTGATATCAACATCATCAACCGCGATACAGGCACTGCCCGTCAGGCGTCCGGACAAAATGCCGTCAGCCAGGGTGAGCCGGATATCAATACCAAACAGGGATTTTGCATCATAAGACGTCATCAGTTTGGTGTGCGCTGGCGCAAACTCAGCTAACCGGCACAGCAGTAATTTCAGCGTGCAGGCAGCATCACTGGCGGCGTCAGTGACAGTAACTTCCCAGACATATGGCCAGCGATCGCCGTTAATAGCATCACCGCATACAGCCAGTCCTGCACGTGCGGTGCGGAACTGCTTAATGGATATGCCGTATCCCATCGATGCCAGTAATGAAGTGAAATAGGATGCAGATTGCCCGCCAGTACCGATCAACTTCGATACGACAGCCTGCCGCCTGCTTTCTTCATCACTCAGTGCGTTGCATGCACAGTCATCCGGTAACCCCAGTGTGGCTTCCCATTCCGGCAGCATGGCTGACGCGGTCGCCGGGAACGCATCAACCAGTAACTGAATGGCATCAGCATCGCTGTGCTGGTACGCTGCCGCCAGTGCGCGAATAACGCCTGTCATAACGGAATTGGTGGCACGGGTCCAGACGCGACCAGTCGGGAATAATGACTGAATGGCGAAGGTGTAATCATCTGTACTGTAACGTGCGCTCATGTGTACTCCACGCTACCAAGGACAGGTAGTTCTCCGGTATTAAGGGGAATATTTGCAGAGGGGGATGTAAGTACAAACCCCGTTGTTCCGTTCACATCCGCAATGGCGTAGATGAGATCGGAAAGATAAACCATCCCGGCGCCGGCAGAGCCGCGTGGATCTCCCTTATCAAAAAACACACCATTAATCGCTGTGGCGATCGCTTCTTTTACCGAGCTGTCAGCACTGGCAATACCGTCGATAACAAAATTAACCGCTCTGGCAATCGGCGAACAAACCCACACCAGTGCCGTAACGGGCTGTCGTTCCCAGATATAGTCCGCTACGGTCAGTTGCATACCTGTAGCCGCACCGGTTCCCGTTCCGTCCAGCCCCCACACCTCACGGGTTGCAACACCATCAGTGCCCACCGGAAATCCCGCGCTGTTATTGCGCTCATCGCCATCACTCATGATGTAGACGCCGACGGATCCAATTCCCAGGATATGTTTAAGGGTCCATGCCCGCGTCACGCCGGGTACTGAGGTTGCCCACTGGACATAATCTGCCTCAGCACCGCCCTGAAGCGGATGCTGGTAGGCGTACAGTACGCGAAGGCGAAAATCATCTTCATCCTCGATATCCGCGCCACCTGTTGCGGCTGCAAACAGCGTCACCGTTGAATCAACACCACTCCAGGAAATATCCAGCGTCAGCAGGGTACCGGCATCAGCATTACCCGCATCGCCGCCAGCAGTGGCATCTTCTGCCGGATCGCGCAGTATGGCTGTAACACCTCCCGAGGCCATACCATTGCTGTCTATCGTGATTTCTTCATCAAGCCTGTACTGATAGCCATCGCCACGGTTAATCACGGCACCGGCAGATACAGTCTTTCCGGGTGTACCACTAAACTGGGCGGAAGGGCTTCTGGCGGGTTTCGCCGCCTTGCGGTATACCGACTTCATGGCTCCCCAGGCGGCAAGATGTTCGTCGGTGGCGGTATACGGGACGGCCTGACGGGCTATCCAGTCCAGGTATCCATAATGGTGCCATGACATACCCGCATCAGCGTCCGCAATCACACGCATGTTCGAAAAGCGTAACAGCGCTCCAACGTCTTTCAGTTCCGACTCGAAAAACGCCTGGTTACGCTCGCGCAGCTCTGTCAGTGTCGGGCGGTTAAATGGCATTGACTTACTCCCATACCCAGTAGAATTTCATCGTTGCTTTGTTCTGTCCGGGTTTCTGATAGGTGATCGTGAGGTACAGGCGCGACGGGTAAACAATCCGCGCCTCCGCGCTGATGGCTTCCACCACGCCGTCATCAATCAGCCATTGCAGTGCTTCGGCGGCATAATCTTCCGCGCGCTGGGCCACTGCGTAGCTGAGCCGCTGACGGTTCAGTAACCACAGCCGGGAACCAATGTTGTAATCAACGTCTGTGTCCCCCCACCAGCCACGACGATCTCCGTTGTCGTAATCATCGTCACTGCGGGCAAGGCGATCGGTAAAGAGACTAATAAGAATGGCTGTCTGGAGGTCATCACCACTGGACAGATCACCTTTTGTTAACTGCCAGTCTCCACGCGCCTCATCCACTATCCACAGCGTTTTAATATCCGCCATCAAATCGTCTCCATCGGTGCTGTGCTGGTTATGGTGCTTCCACCAGATTCAACGTTTTCAACATTGTGATCATGCCGGTTGTAAGCATCGCGCAGGTCTTTAAGTGTTGCGGTCTGAGAGTCACAGTTGTCCGTTATATTTCCTGTAACAAGCAGATCGGGCGTTTCAAGGCGGATTTTTTCAGAGGCAACAATCGTTACCGTAGTGGCATTACTGACTTTGACGGGCTGCTCTCTGGCTTCCACCTCAATTCCCGTTTCGGTTAATTTGATGTACATCCCCCACTGGTTATAAATAACCGTTTCGCCGGGTTTAAGTCCGGTATGCCGGTATGCCTGGTTATTGGTCGCAATGGCAACGGCGTTAGAACGATCGCCACCAATGAATGCCAGAACCACATCACTTCCTGCCGGAAGGCCGGACGAAAAACCAAACTCTGCCATGCGCGGGGTATCGCCGCGTACCTCCAGAGGAGCTTGATACTGAATTCTTTGAACTTTCCCGTCATCGGAAGAAGCGGTGACAACCCCCCGGCCCAGCATCATCAGTACACGTCTGTAAATATCTCCGATATTCATTGGTTTAATACCGGCAGTAGTTGATAAAACTCATAGGGCTGCACGATGAATGCCTCCGGCGGCATAAGCATCATCTGCGCGTGGGTACCATTATCATCCCGAATGAAGGTCACTCCAGCCAGAAGCCAGGACTCGTCGCTCAGTCCCAACGCCGGTAAGGAAATCGGAACAAGTGTATTGGGCTCCCATAGCACACCAGCGCTATCCCGCCAGCTATCAACGGTCACCCATAACTGTTTCGAGCGTCCATATCGCCGGTTCATTTCCCACTGAATAGCCTTTTGTGCCAGGTTTTTAACCGCCATTGTGCTTTCAACCAGGACAATGCGCTTCCGGTAGCGCATCGTGGAAACATCAGGATCCTGAGCCGTTGCGAGTGTTATAACGCTGTAGTCACCTCCCATCCCGTTAACAGACAGAGAGACGCCGACATAATCAGAAAATCGCTCATCTGTATTGGACTGAAAATGTGCCTCTTCAACATTACGCCCCTCCTCCACGCCACTGGCGGCAGACTTTGTCCCTACGCGGGTAAGGCAGAGATTGCCATCCGGTAGATCGTAATAAAGCAACCCGGCCCAACGGCATATGCGTTCAATAATTTCCTGAGGAGATTCGCCCCAGTTAAGGGTGAATACAGGCACGATATTCATATCGGTAACGTCAGTGGTTACTGATATACCATAGGGCCTGGCCAGTTTTTGGGCTATCTGCAGAGCAGTCCCGTTGCTGATAACGTTGTTGGGCCACTCTGCTGAGCAATCCACCAGATCCTGGCATTTCCCCCGTCCCATAGCACGGATTTCATGCCGGTTGCGTGTGAGGGCGCCGGTCCACCGATCGATATAACCAGTAATGACCAGGTCATCGCCCAGCGACACGGAGCAAGCATCACCGGGTTTAACGAACTGTTTTTCCTTATCCGCTGCGTAATAATCCTTTAGCCCAAGATCAAAATCAGACGGCAAACACTCTATCGTGCGCGTAACCCGGATCCTGTCCCACCCTTTCAGGGATTTATTGCCAACAGTAAGGATTAATTCATCAGTCATGAGGTCATAGCCTTAAATGAAGTGGGCATAAATGCCGGATGTACCGGATTCACCGATTTAAGGAGGCCCGAGGCCCTGTCGGCATTCTGGTAGAGTTGATTTGCCACGGCCAGTGCAGGACGGGAGACAGGAAATATCACGGTTTGTACACTGGCCAGATCTGCTCCGATGTTTTTAAGCACATCTGTGATGTGAGTCCGCAGTGCCAGTAGTTCCTGATACAGCACCACGTAACCCGCGTCAGCAGCAGTAACGGTTGCCGTGTCCAGGGCAACCGTTACCCGGTTCAGCATCGCCATGGCATCATCGCGACTGGATGGCGTGTAGCTGGCGGCGGCGTAAGCCATTGCGGATGCACTGATAATTTGCAGGTAATTCAGCGTGGCAGCTTGTATCAGGGTATCGCTGACCGAGGCGTAAAGCGTGGCGTCAGTGACACCAGGCAGGCTTTCCAGCACATGGATCTGGTCATAGACGTTCGGTATTGTTTCAATCACAACGGTAATGACAGCGGCCACGTTCGCGGGATAATCATCCAGGTCAGACGTAGATTGCAGGGCTTCGATTGCTGATGTCACGGCTTCACGATTCATCACTACCGTGGCAATGGTTGTCTCCACCAGACCGTCATAATCTCTGGTATCAGTGCCCGGATTCATCACCGTACTGGTACCGGAGCTGTTGCCACCGACGGTTCCGTGGTTATAGCGCCCATAATGATCGCTGCCGAACGTGCTGGATAACACGTTCCCCATGTTGGTGACCTGGTCGCTCAGTGACATTACCGAATTAGACCAGTACTGAGTCGTAGCCCTGATAGTCTTTATTGCCTGAGGAACGGTACGCAGCGCGCTTTTTATTGTCCCAAGCCAGGAGGTGGCTGATTTTGACAGCGTGGATGCCCACGATTCAGTGACCGATGATTTTGCCGTTGATGCATTGCTGACAGAAAATTGCTTTTCCCCTACTTCCATCACAGCCAGCGTGAAATGAAATACGCGCCCATGCTCGCTAGCCTCGGAGATCCTCAGACCACCGTCAGGCACACTCACCTTAATTTCGCCCAGCGTGGGATGAATCAGTGTGCCGGGTTCACCCGTTTCGCAGGCGGCGATCAGGGAATCGCGTTGAGTAAAAACGTCAGCAGCAGAATAAAGGAGGCTGCTCTGGATAAGAAAGCCGCGGATGGTAATTTTCCGGCTTGAGCGTCCCATATCCTCGATCCATGGCATATCCCGGTAGGGATATTCATGAACCGCCTGCCTACGCCCAAATGATCCATCAGCAGATACTACAGCGAAGGGAACACCACGAAATGAAGCCTTTTGTAGGTGCTCGGTCCACTTCCAACTGTCACCACCAGTTGAGAGCAAACTTTGCAGGCTGGGAATGGTTGGTGGTGAAATCATCATTTTTCTCCGGGCAATAAAAAACCCCGCCAGGCGGGGTGTAAAAGCGCTTAACGATCCCGCAAACCAGGCCGGGCTCACCAAACTATTGATACAGAATTAATATGGCATCGCCCTGGTCACCCTTGGGCCATTGCCAGTCATGGTGTTTCTTTCCCCGGTCTGAGGATTGATCAGCGTCAGCTCAATCTGCATTTTGCTGTCCTGAAGAGCTGAACGAAACGCGGCTGCTAATCCCTCGTTGTTGCTCTGCTCATTTTGCCTGAGAATGGAATCACCAGAATAAAGGTCTTCCTTCTGATTTTGACCGTCCGGGGAGCGCCGCCCCGTCCAGCGCTCACTATTCATTGCATTACTGACAGAGTTTTGTATCTCCTCCGAGCTGTAAGGCTGCGTGCCATTTTCATGTTTAACTATTGCAGCCATCAACGCCTGCATCACTACCGGATCGCTTAAATCAAGGCGCTGTCCAGGTTTAAATCCCGTTATTTCAGAAACGTGATCAATATAAGCCTGAGTATTATTTTCTTGGGGTGGAGCATACGTGCTAATAATCTCGTTCAGCGTGTTTTTACCCCGTCCCCCATATAATGTTAGCTGTCTGGCTAACGCGGACAGCCCATCAGATGAAGAGGCAAATGTCGGGAACCCACCGCTGTAGCCAACAGTATTTGGCGCATTTCTCAGGTTACCTGGATTATTATTGCGTATCCCTTTGGTAATATTGAGCGGTTCGTTATATGGAACGCCAGGTAACACATATCCCCCCTGCGAGGCTGATTGCTCAGCGGCCTTTTTCTGAGCATCCCAGAGATCGGAATATTTTTTATTTAATTTCTCCTGTAAATCTTTCCCCGGTCGCCCTATTGCCAGTTCCAGCCCTTCCATAAACGTTAATGAACCTTTAAAAGATTTATCCCTTCTGGCGCGGGCCATTATGTCCTGCTGTTTGTCCCCGTGATAAAAGTTATTTTCATTATCTTTTTCATACTTTGTTATTTTTTTTATGTCCGGGTTATCCCTGAGCCATCCTCCCAGCCTTGCCTGTGACTGCATCTTCAGGCCTTCCCACAACGCAGCGATTTGATTCATTTGCTGCTTGAAAGCCAGGGCATTCTGGATATCTTTATCACTGAAAATCAGCCCGTCACGCTGAGCCTGATCCTTGAAACGCTTAACTTCATCAGTCGAGTTGCGTACAAGCGACAATATCTCAGGCGATAAGCCAAGTGAGTTTATCCACAAAGCCGCTTTTCCTGGTGTCATGGATTGCGCCATTTTGTTGATATCATCCACCAGCCTGCTGACATCCGCCAGGCCTTCCTTTGTCAGGTGAATATCAATACCTTGCTGTTGCAACAGGCTGGCAAACATGGAGTTACCGCCGAGAAGAGCTGACTCGGACTTATTGTATAAATCAGCAATTGCTGACTCTGCCGCCTCCCTCGCCGAGCCGTTCTCCACCATCGCCCCCGTAAGTTCCTGGAAGGCATGAGTTGTCATACTGACATTCTTTGCCATGGTATCAACGCGATATCCATAATCGGCAAATTCTTTAAGATTGTTTTTAATCGCGTTAAAGGCGAGCGCCCCCCCTCCCAATCCGCTAAGGGCCGTGACCATTTTCAGCGGAGGGACGATATCACCGATAAACTGAACGCAGTCTTTCGCTGCTTTACTCAGTCCGTTAACAGCTTGATTAACCTTGCTGACGCTATCAACTGAATCATCACCGCCAAGCTTTAACCCCTCCTTCGTTTTGTCCAGTTGGGGATTCAGGAGACGAATGGCCTCTTCAATGCGAATAATCGTCGCCGACGCATTGTCATCTGCGTTTAGCTGAAAATCGAATGCGTTAGCCATTGTCCTTCCTTACCTTGTTTATACGGCTGGCCTGGGAAGCCCACCATTTAAGACGGGTGAACGACATACCCCATGCCACATGAGGCTCCCAGTGAAAGTAAAACGTCACGTCAGCAGCTAGCTCTCGCCATCCTGCGAGACGTTGTAAGTCAAAAAACCGAGAAGATAAGCCTCGCACTTACGGTAATCGGTGAAGGCAATGCGGGCCAGCGCCGATTCAGGAATGCCTGAAACCAGGGAAATCAACAGGCGCATGGCCGGGAGGGAGGACGATTTTTCCTGTTTGTCGTAGAACTGTTCAACCTCCAGCAGCGCGGGCTCACGAAGTTCGATTTGTTCCCAGGCGGTTTTCTGCGCCCTGTCTTCCAGCGGCTTTGAAAGCGGGATAACTTTGGTTTTTTCCATATCAATATTCCTTCACGCTGTCGCTTTCAAAGCGAAGTGTGAACGTCGCATCTTCCGAGTTGACATCCTGGGTATTAACCGCCCACATACCGGTGCCGACGATAGTCTTGCCGTTGGCAAGCTCTGCGGAAACGGTGGTGTTGGTCAGGCCGTTAAAGTATTCGACGGTCACGCCTGAGTTATCGCGCACCTGGATAGAAATAAAACCGGGCACAGGCTTTTCGCTGTACCCGTGCACACCATCCATGCCCGACAGCGTGGTGCGTTCCACGCCGGAGGGGCGGTACTGAAACTGGCCGGCAACCATAATGCTCACACCGTCCGCAGTCACGTATGCGGTACCGGCAAGGCGTCTTGATGTATCCGCCATGGGTATATGCTCCTGTTAAGAAGAGGCTTTCAGCCGGAACTGGTTCAGAACGGCAAAGATGCGCAACTGGTTGATAAGCGTGCCATCCCACAGCACGTTAACCCGGTTGGGGTTGCCGCTGGCCTGCTCGACAACCAAACCTCTGGCAAACGCCGCCGGATCCTGCACATAACCGCCGGTTGCCAGCGTGGTGTACTGCGCGATCAGTTCCGACCTGATGATGTTGGGGGTAACGATAGCCAGACCGGGCGGGAAGCGTGTCCCGTCAGCCGCCAGTTTCATACGTGGAAACTTCGACGTAATCTGCGTTCTGAGGTAGCGGGTAACGAACATCAGCAGGTACATTGTCTCAATCTGCAAATAACTGTCGTCTTCCACGCCATAGCTGTTATGACGGTACGTCGTGATGACATTCTCCACCTGAATGGTTCCGTCATCCGCCACGGTGAATGTCGAGATACCACTGAATAAGAGGTTGTTACGTTCGGTCCATTCAAGGCGGTTTTCCTTCGGCGGCGCCAGGACACCAGCAATATTCAGTGTCTGTGTGGGTCGCCCCGGATCGTTTCGCAATGCCGGGGCAATGCTCCCCACCAGCGCAGCCGACCACACCCAGGCAGGCGACGGGGAACCAGTGACGCCCAGCAGGGTTTCATGCTGATTATTACGCGCTTCCCCCGTTGCTGTCAGTGAGCCGTAACTGCCGGACACCGCGCTGAAACTGTGACCGTAGATCAACCGGTTATAACTCCAGCGCCCGGTGCTATCATCCAGGAATGATTTCAGGGCATTCAGCGATGTAGTATCGGTGTAGGGATTAACGATAAAGTCATAAGTAGTATCACCCAGGTTCGCCAGCGCATCTTCCAGAGCCGGCGCACCGGCTCCGCCAGACATTGCAGCAATCGTCAGCGACAACCCGGCAGGTGTGGCTTCACCGCCTGCGCTGCCCAAGTAATTCAGACGGATATCAATGTCATTGCCGTGGGCGCCGCGATTTCTGGCGGTCAGGGTGATGACGTTATTAGCCACTGTCGCTATAACGGGCATACCTGATTTTGCGTTGATCCGCACAGCCAGTGCGGCAGCAATGGCATTGACGGTGTCGGACGCGATAACTGTAAGCTGGATACGCTGCCCGGCAATATAAAGCGAAATAACTCCCGTTGCCGAAGCAGCTGACACCACGGTAATAGTGCCCCTCGCCGCGGTCATGGACTCGCTATCATCCGCCAGCGGCAGTACATGGATGATTGCCGAGGTGTCATTCTCCAGATAGGCAGTCATCATTGTATGCAGCATGGATCCATCGCCATACAGGCCAGCAACTTTGGTAGCCGAAGAGACTTCCACGGGTACATTGGCCGTTTGCGTGCTGCTGTCCAGCTTCTGCCCGATGATCAGCGTACGCTGTGTCGCCGTGGCTGTATTGGCCTGCGCGTTATCAAATTCTGCATAGAACAACGGCACCCGGATTTGGTCAGGAATTTTCGCGAATGCAACCATTATTCAGTCCCTCCGGTTTTGGTACGGATAGTTTTCTCCGTCACCAGCTCCACATCCCCGTCACGTAAACGGCGACGCCAGAACGGAGAGTTTTCAACGTCTGCGCCCTCTTCGGGCAAAAGAGTGCCTTTAACCGGATCGCGCACAGCCCGCCCGGCAGTGGGTTTAATTTTCATGGATTACTCCGTGAGATTGATTTGTACGACAGGCCGCGTGGTGCCATCCGGCATGCTGAGGGTGACGTCGATGCCTTCCAGTGTATTAATATCGACGGGGTAAAAGTCCTCCGGTCCCTGATAGTGCTCGATGTCAATTTCCATCAGTAACTGCCCAAGATGTGCTTCACCGCTGGCATCAACATCAAGCGTTGAGCGAACTTCTGCATACTGCTGAATTACGCGGGTCAGCTCATAGCTGTTGATGACTGCCCGTTCGATTTGCTCCCGCAGACGCTCCAGCGCGATCTCTGCTTTCATGGCGCCGTCATCATCAGTTTCGCTGTCGTATTCCTGAATGCGCCCGGAAATACGCACTGTGGTGATCGTGTTGAACTGGGGAGCATTGCGCCCCAGCGACCGCTTGTGATCAAAAGGTGTCTGAACCAAAATCGCCGGATACAGATCGGCGGTAGTCGGCCAGTCACGCGGGGAATATACCCGCTCAGCGGCATCCGTTTTGCCGATCAGCGCGGTGACCACCATCTGACGGAGGGTTGATGCGTTCATGTACCGACCTTATTGAGTACCAGCTTTGTGCCGCCATGACTGTCCGGCTGAACATCCATAACCACAAAAAGCTGGTTAACCGTGCGACCGCCCACCACGCCGACAAACACGCGATCACCTTTAACCGGCAGCGCGCGTCCGGCTGCCAGAAACTCCGCATCCCGCACGCCCAGCACCGGACTGGTGGTATTGATATCTGAATCCCCGTCCAGATTTTCGGCAATCAGGGTATAGCCGCGATCAAAAACCCCGTTCACCATGAACGGGGACTGGCCCTTCGGGCGGTATTCCTGGGTATCGCCGAACTGGACATGAAGCGGCGCCAGCAGGTGTTTATCCCAGTTAACGCCCATTATTCCGCGTCCTGAATGCCGAGGGCTTTCGCCCGTAGTACCTGGATATCGGCGATAATCCCCATTTTTAACAGGCGCCGGGCATCATCGCCGGCAACAGGAATGGTTTCGCCGGACGCGAATTTCGCTCCATTGTGGCGGATGGTGTTTCCCCTCAGGACCACGTATTCCGGTTCCTGCACGGACTCAATTTCTCCATTCTCGCCATCAGCGTTCAGCCTTTCATTATCTTGTTTTGCCATTTCACACCACCGTTGCACAGAGGGACGCGTTTACCCGGCTCGGAATAACCAACGGAGCGGATTGCATCAGCAGTAAACGCTGCGCAGGATCTTTTTCAACCCAGGTTTTCGGCGCATATGCCAGCGGCCCGTAATTGAATTCCGGGTCAAGAATTACACCGAATGCGCGGGTTCCCATCAGGTCTGCGCTGGACATAATCACCGCACCATCGGGGATCATCGGTTTTTCAATGTTATCAACCGGGTCGATAAACCAGTCGTTATAAAGCCACAGGTCAAAGTTACCCCAGCGGCCTTTATAAACCGCCCCCTTCATAATCTGTGCGCCTGCGTTGATCTGGTTACCGAAAGGACTCAGCGCCGGGAACGTGATGGCGTTATCCTTGATGGAGGTATCCAGCCGGAAAGCGCGCCAGGATGCATTAGTGAAAACCAGATCCGTTGGCGTGGCGCCGGACTGTTTCAGGAATTCAGTTTGCCAGGCCTCAATATCGTCTGACGGCCTGGTGTTGGTGGCGCCTGCCGCAACAGCTACAGGCCATTTATCCGAACCGCTCAGCGTGATAGTCAGGCTGTCAGCGCGTCCGAAGTTGATCACTTTGGTTTCAAACCCTTCGCCGGTAACTGTTACGGTACCGGATACCAGGGCGCTTGCTGCCATCCATTCCATACGGCGCTGAATCATGTCGATCTGGTCCGCCATCTCAAACTGGAGGTTCAGCATTTCACGCTCAGCCGCCGTATACTCGCCACCGATACGTTCGCCGATCTGACGACGGATCGGTTTGCGCAGATCCGGCGCGCGCTTGTCCTTGATGTAGGCCGGTTTAAAGGTATTGGTCTGGTATTTACGGGATTCCACCAGTTTTCCTTCCACCAGCGGGGAGACAAACGGCGACATACGGCGCAGACCTATGTCCACGTCGATCGCCACTTCTTCCGTCTCGTAGGTCACCACGTTCGGAAAGAAACGGTCCAGCAACCAGTTCTGGCTGGTTTTCAGGTTGGGAACAACCTGTACCAGCACGCTGGTATCAAAAATATTATCCATATGCGATCTCTTTGTTATGTCGGTGAGGACACCGACACGAATTCAGGTCGTACGAATCCCTGCCGCGTAAGTGGCATCGGGTATTCACGGAGAGGGTTAAATCAGGAAGCGGGAGCCTGCACGGCGCCGCGCAGATAAATTGCCAGCGGACGCAGGGCTGTTTTAAGCTCTGCCAGTGTCCAGGTTGCGTCGATAATAAGGCGGCTCTGGTTAAACTCACCCATCAGGTAAATGCCACCCTGCTGATCAGCCCTGGTGGTATCCACATCATCAACCAGAATGGCGACGGGTTTTTCACTGCCATCCTCAGCAGTTTTCACACTGATAGTGTATTTCCCACTGGCGGTAATCATGCCCAGCACCGTGCCACGACGGTACACCGCGCCGCCAGTAAGGGTGACGGTATCCGTGACAAGTTGCAGCGGGCCGGATACCAGTTGATCGGGAACAAAAACCGCACTCTTCACCCCTGGAGACCAGGGATTCTGACCAATCTGATCGACCATTATTTTTCACCCCGTGCATTGTTGTAGAGACTGGTCATTTTCGAAACCAGCACTGATTTACTGGACTGAGCCCGTGAGCTGTCATCCCGCTCCAGACGGACCTTACCGATCCTCTCCATGCGCTCATCAAGAGAATGTCGGCGGGAAGTCTGTGTCGCAGCCGGCGTGCCGGACGTTTTCAGAATGCTGACGGCATCGGCAGAACTCATGCCGGTATTGAATGCCAGAGAAGCGGCAAGCGGCAGATTAGCGGCGGCATATTTGCTGCCAAAGATACGCGCGCAGCGACGGCGTTCAGCCTGGCGTGCCTTACTGGCGCTTTTGCCATCACTGTTATCGTCGCCGTCATCGTCTTCAGCATCCGGATCGGTATCATCGCCTTCGTCGGCATCCGTGTCGCTGTTATCGTCTTCGGCGTTATCATCGTGGTCTTCATCTTCCGCGTCGTCATCTCGATCATCATCTTCAGCGTTATCGTCGCGGTCTTCATCTTCTTCCGCACGACCTTTCGCCTTACGGGCTTTTTTAGACTTCTTGTCATCTTCTTCATCAGATGCACGAACACCGCTGCCGAAAAGATGAGCAAAACTGAACGTTTTATTCTTTGCCATATCAGGCTCCTGTTAATGAAAGTAACTGCCTGAACGCTGCGTCAGGGGGCATTACCCCGTCCGCCAGTCCAAGCTCCACGCCGTCAGCCGCCATAAAACAGGCTGCCTGAGTGCTTTTAATCGCCTTTGCGCTGATGCCGCGATTGCGTGCAACAGTGTTGACAAACAACTCCCCCATCGCATTGATGTCATGTTCGATGGCGGCCAGTGCTTCGTCAGATAGTTCGCGGTAAGGCGAACCCTCGGCTTTTCGGGTACCGAAGGTGATAATCGTCACCTTCAGCCCCTCGTCCTTGATCCGCTGGGTCCAGTCGATGTGCATGGTAATGACGCCAACCGATCCCACGCCCCCCGTGCGGGGAACGTAAATTTTGTCTGCCGCGCTGGCGATGGCATATGCCGCCGAATAGGCGCTCTCAGACAGGATGGCGTGAATGGGCTTTTCCCCGCGCGCGCTATAGATCTCATCCACCAGATCAAAGCAACCTGCGACCTCTCCGCCCGGCGAATCAATATCCAGGCAAATTCCCTTCACCTCCGGGTCGGCCATTGCGGTAAGAAATACCTGCCGGATACCGTCATATCCGGTCATGCCGCTCCAGGGGCGAAGGCTTCCCAGTTTCTGGACCAGCGTGCCACGCACCGGAATAACCGCCACCCCGGCGACATTGTCATATCCGGGATCCCGGCGTGTGTTTCGCCCCTGGTTATCGTCATAGCAATAATCGTCGTCCTCCATCGCAAAGGAGGATTCAATCCGGGAAATGCCGAACCGGTCCATAACGGCGGCCATAATGACCTCGGCTTTACTGGGATGAATGGCCAGCGGCGTATTAAACAGACGCTGCGCCAGATGAGGTAGATTCACTTTTCCTCCGGATCAGTAATGGTTTCACTGGCGAATTCGTCGGCCTGCGCCCAGCTCGGCAACGGAAGCCCGCGCGACCGGCAGGCTTCGATTTCACGCTGGCGCTGATCCAGGACTTCTTCCCAGTCTTCACCGACGTTCTCGCCCACTTCGATTTCCAGCGTTGACAGACCGGAATCCAGGCCAAGAATGGCCCCTTTTTTCTCTGCGACAGGATCCACCCATCCACGTCCCGGCCCCATCCAGCGCGCTCGTGAGTACGCCGCGCGGGCATCTATAAAATCGGGCGCGCCGGCTGGCAGAGGTAAATCCTCGTTATCGTGGACCTCTTCGGCAAACGCAGTAAGGATGGGCTGGGCAAAGCCAGTGGAAAAATCGTCGCGACGACGTGACAGTGTTTTCCAGGCCTCAAGCAGGGATGAACGTGCAGAGCTGTAGTTAACATCTGACCAGTCCTGCGTCACCTGCTGGGGTGATAATCCGGTTCCGGAAGAGAAATTACGCAGTACCGCCGACTCAAACACTTCAAAATTGCTGTAAGGGCGTGCGGCATTTACCGTCGTGATTTTTTCACCGGGGTACAAAATGGGCATACGCGCACCGTTCTGAAGGGTCAGTCGCCGGTCTTTGTGAAACTCAATACGCCCGTCCTGATAGGCGCCCAGACTCGTATCATCGAAGTTTTCTCCCATGGCGGCCTGCACCATTTCAGAATCGTAGGGTGACTCGATATAGGCGGCAAATATAGCATTCAGGATCGCCGCTTCCAGCTCGCTCTGGTCATACTTAATCAGCATTTTCAGGCGCTGAACGACGGGGGTAAGTATCCCGTTGCCCCGGTGCTGCGCCCCGCGTTCATGGTCAAAGTCATGCACAACATGCGGGCGGCCCCAGTCCGTTTCGCGCGGAATGCGCTTCCACGTCAGTGTTTTTTCGCCGCTCCACCAGTCGCCGATATGCGCCTCGCGGATGTGGTAGGCCACCGGCGCACCATCTTCGTCAATCTCCACACCGCCGCGGATATGTGGCATATCAAAGTTCTGCTGCGGGTTACTCAGCCGATCGGGATCCACAATCTGAACCGTCGTGGCAAAACGGCCCTTGCCTCGCCCCAGCCTGTCCGTACGGTACTGGAGGACCGCCAGCGCATCGCCATCAATAAGTTTGTGGCGGAAACCCAGGCGGAGCATCTGGGGTACTGTCAGCTTGCGTTCAACATCACAGTAGCGTCCGGGGTCATAAGCCCATGTACGCCAGTGCGCCTCCAGCGCTTTGCCATACTCCTCCGCCCATGTTGCATCGAATGCTTTGTTCCCGGTGATCATTCTGAGCACGCGGTAATCCGGCTTCATGATCGGACGAAAGTTGGCCCCCACAGCATTATCGAGAAGACGGGTAACGGCGCCATTCGCCCAGCCATCGTTTCGCACCAGGTCGCGCGCACGTGAAACGATGCGATCCCGGTAAATATTGATCTCGTTGTCTGGCGACCACAAAGCGGGTTGCCAGTTCGCCAGCTGGTCACTGAACGAATCGGCAGCATCATAAGGCACGCGGCTGCCGCCGGTCAGCATCGACGGACGGGCAGACCGCAGCGGTTTACCGTCAGCGCCGAGGATTTGTACTTTGTTCATTAAAATCTGAACCTCACTGGTTTGCGTGGCCGTGACACAATTCCCAGTTGCGCCTGCAGCAACTGAATGAGCGCCAGCAGATCGGCAAGGCTGCTTTGCTGGTAAGTCACAGACCGTGTACCGTCACCCTGCGAATAGGAGAAGGAAACGCCACGGCTTCCTGTGGTCAGATCGATGTAGGCCTGCTGGGCTTTCGTCAGCGCCTCCCGTAGCTGCGCGTCTGTCATCCCACCGGCAAGCAGACTGGTGTTTCGGTTAAACATGGAGATCCTTATCTGGGCAGGAGTTTTGACAGACTTTTCCGCTTCGATGCCGTTAATTCTTCAATAACAGCACCAGGAAGCTCGTAGCTGATTTTTTCTTCAGGCTCTGCCGGAGGTGGCTGCAATCTGTCCGGGTTCGCTTCAAGATTGGCAGCCCGAACGTTTAGTTTCAGCCCCATATGCATGAGTCCGCACAGCGCGGCATACCCATAAACCCGGCAGTCCAGCGCCTCATTCGCACGTCCGGGGATCTGTTCCCAGACACTGAACCGCTGCCCGGCAACTACTTTGTAAACGAGGCGCTCCGCCAGAAGCTGGTTGAAATAGCCAACATCACGATCATCCGGGAAATGCATGTACCCCGGCGCCGGTTCATCCTGTTTGGGTGGTTCAAGGTGCAGCCTGCCGCGCACAACATCTTTGGCCGCATTGACGCCGATAATAATTGGCCGGTACTGAGCCTTGCTTTTTGAGGATGGCCGTTTGGTCGGCCAAACGGGATTCCGTTTACCGCCCTGGGCAGACTCCCCCTTTACAGCCCAGATGCGACGGGCGAGGCGTTCTTTCGCGAACTCGTAAACTTTCTGGGTATGGTGACCACCAGAGTCATGGCAGGCCGCCATGATGGTCAGTCCCCTGCCATCGTTCCGGCGCCAGACCTGTTTCAGATACGCATCAAGTCGCTTCCATGGTTCATCGGTCTCCAGATCCCCGTAAATAACATCGTGCGCCACCGACCAGGATTCTTCGTTTTTCCCCCAGCCAATCACCTCAATTTCGAAACGATCGTCCTGGGTATCAATCCCGGCGGTGAGCACGGCCACCCTGTCATGTACCGGCGCGGGGAATACTTCCCGGCGCGCCAGTAAAATATCGACAGGAAGCTGCTTGCCATGGTTTGGCCGGTGAGGCAGCCCCATCTGGGTGTTCCACCAGGCCTGTTCTTTGTCCGGATCCCCTTTCGCCTTGATGTACTTCTCTGCAATATCGGACGGCTTGTCTTTCTGCCACGGGCTGAACAACTTTGATGCCTGATAACCGGCATGGGTATTTTCAACGGCTTCGCGTCCACAGACCGGGCAGATGGCCCTGTATACAGCGTGACGCTCTGATTCCGACCAGCGCCATACGGCATCAATGCTGCCGTCATCCTCTGCCCGCCAGGCATTGTCATAAGCCATCAGCGGGGAATACCGCTCTCCGCAACATTCAAACGCCTTTGTCTGATGCCAGCGGATGGTCTGTAACGCGCGCAGCCGCTGACCTTCAGACCATCCCGCCCCGCAGCATTCGCAGTGGATCATGGCCGATTTGGTCAGGTGTTTGTCCCCGTCCTTCGGCCACTGAACGTGTTTGAAGAAATCAAGGAACTGCCGGTGTCCGCAGTGCGGGCACACCACGGAAGCGCGGCGCTGGTCGGAATCGGCATAGCTGTCCGCTATCCGGCTCTCATCTTCCACCGTCGGAGAACAGGCCCGGACAGACAGCCAGGTCAGGCCAAACGTTGCCGTTCGCTCTTCCGCCAGTGCGATGGGATCGCCCTCGCGCGTTATCGGGTATTTGTCCACCTCATCCGCCAGCAGGATACGAATTGGCCGGCGAGCAAGGTTGTCCGGGCTACCGGCCCCCGCCAGCGCAAGAAATCCGCCGGTGAAGGATTTATAGAGAATCGTCTCTTTCGAACTTTTTTGTTTTGAGTCGCCAATAATCCTGCGCAGAGCTGGCGTTACGCGCACCAGAGGGCTGATTCGCTCTTTTGAAAACTGTTCTGCCGCTTCCTCTTTCGGCTGCAGCAACAATATCGGGCACGGATCGAGATGTGCGAAATACCCGAAAAGGTTTTCCAGCAATGCGGTTTTCATTAACTGGGTGCAGCACATCACGGTGATGATGTGAACACCAGATTCCGTTGCCGCCAGCATCGGCCCCCTGGCGATCTCAACAGTAGATGTCTCCCAGTTCCCCGACGTGCTTCCCGCCTCTTTCGCCAGTTTGCGGTAATCATCGGCCCATTGGGGAACGCTGATCCTTGGTGGCGGCGTCCAGCCTTTCCGCGCACTCAGCAAAAGACGGTCAATCTTCTGCTGGCTTAAACTCTGGCTCTCCGAGGACTGAGATATGTTTGTGGACATGTTCAATCAGCACCTCTGTCATCCTGTCCGCCGGTACATCCAGATCAGCAGCCATAAGCGGCGCCACTCTGGACGGCCAGTTAAGCCAGGCGTCACGCTGTTGGCGAAAGGCGTTGAAAAGAACCTCCTCGGCGACCGCCATCTCAACGAGCTGGCTGCTGTCTTTCTCATACTGAAGCTTTGCCAGCAGAGCCATGTAGTTCTCACGAATACGTGCCGCTTCCTCCCTTGTGAGGCTGGCGCCCTCCGTGAGCATTATCTGCTGTACAGTTTTATCAATGTCATCACCGTCATCTTCGCTGATAACCGGCGCTTTGTTTTTCTTCGCATTCGACGCGCGCGGATCTTTTCCGTCGCGATTCTTTTTGAGTGCTACATCGCTGGCTTCGACATCAATCAGGTCACCGTCCATCACGATGAATCTGCCCGCTTTGATCCAGCGGCCAATGGTTTTGCGATCAACGCCAGAATGCTGCGCGTACTGACTCTGGTTCATCGTTGTCATGGGACATCACCTGGGACATTTTCAGGGGTGGGACATTTACCTGGGACATTTTTGCAATGTCCCACCCCAATGTCCCACCGGAATAAACAGGAATAACCAGAGCTGGCGCGGTGTCCGGTACGATCTCAACAGGTGGGACATGGGACACAAAATAAAAATTTGTAGCTGCAAAAACACCGCGGCGCGCAATGCCCGTGCCTTACAAAAGCCATAGGAAGGACCCAAAACGGAGCAGGGTCATCGCGCGCTGCTCAGCGCCTCGCTGATCGCCCGGCTTAGTGCTGCTGGCATGAGTGCGGAAGCCATCTTTTCAGCCCGGTCCATATATCCCAGCGTCGGGGATACGGTCAGCGCATTACCAAACCGGATAAGCAGCTTTGGTGCTGGCCTTTTCTGGCGAACACGACGTGTACCGTTCGGCGACCGCTTTGCACGCTTCACCGCTTTTTTGCTTTTCCGTGGCTTACGCCGCTGCCATACGCCATTCACCTCACCAACCGTGCCGATAAACACATCCGGCTTTGCTTTGAGCTGAGCCATTTTGGTTCGCGGCAGGTTGCCGTATTTATTGAGTTTGATGTTCTTTGGGTTAAGCAGTGCCTGGCCATGCAGCTTATGCTGTCCACCGAATTCGAACGGTTCAAGGTAAGCAGCAGCTGTGTCACGGACAAACACTTTTGCCCGCAGGTTATCTTTGCGCGCCCCCTGTGAACCAACAGACTTAACGGTGAACGGTGTCGGGTTATCCAGATGACGCTGAAGTGCTGTACGTTCTGCTGCCTCTATCTGGCGTGCAACTTTTGTTAATGCCTGTGCCATCGCAAACGGGAGCTGCTTCTGAAGCTGGCGTAACTGACGGGATAGATCATTCAGGTCTGCCATACTTCGCCTCCGGCTTTCTCCAAGCTCACGACTGAAAGACTCTCGATTATTAAGCACATGCGAAGCGCAATAAAAAAACCACCAGCGGATGCCAGTGGCTTTTTGGAGGAAAAAAACCGCCCGACGGCGGTTATAACTCAATCAATGTTTTTAGTAAGCGCAGTTTGAATTGCATTTGCAAGCGCTTCAACTTTTTCGGCAACCGAATCAAGATCTTGGTCAACACGTGAATGCTCCGCGCCGCCAGCTGATCCAACAGAATGTTTGGCAATTTCCAAAGCAGCCTGAACTGCAAGTAGGCGCTGTGTTTTTTTGTCAGTATTGGCAATGCCATTTTTAAAATAATTATCTAACATATCAATTCCCTTTTTATCCTGTCAGTAAGACAGGTTACATAGTTCATATGGAGCCTGCATTGCAGATTTCAAGGCCATTATCGAAGCCCTTCCGTGAAGTGCCTCTGTAATGCCCGCCACACTCTCGCAGTGACCGCGCTCATGCCCTTGAGTCGCTGTCGCTCATCGCCGCTCATAACCGGTGCGCGTCTGGCTTTCGCGCTGCTTTGCCGGCATCCCCTTTTCCTTGATTAACCCTGACCAGCGGTATGTCGCAGTTCGTACCTGCGTCTGTCTCTCTCGGGGAGACCCGGGGCCACATCATGACTGTGGCTTGTAAGTGCGATCTATCCGCTTTACTGCTTTATCGCTCTATCCTCATTTCATACATTGCTGCCTGATGTAATCCTGCAAGTAGTTCACTTGCCCGGTAATGGTGTTGATTCGTTCTCTGAGGGTGAAATAATCCCGTTGAGCGGAGTATGTAAGTCTGGGGCCGGGAGCATCGCCCAGGCTGCTGGAGCTGGTCGCTCCGTTCGTGGGACATTTTGCGTTGACGCGCAGCCCGCACTTGCCAGAGCTAACGCAACGCTGCAGAGCATCAAGCTGTTTTTTCGCATCAGCCAGTTCTCCTGTGTATTTGGCATCCAGTGCAGCAACATCGCGCTGGCGGGTCTGCATGTCTTTGATAGTGTCGTTCGCCAGGCTAAGGCTATTATTGGCTTTATCGCGCTGGTCTTTGTAGGTGATGGCGTTGTCCCGGTAGTGGCTTATAGCCCATGACAACGAAAGAAAGACACCAAGCAACACCAGCACTGCGATAGCTTTCCAGTTAAAGGTCATTTTTGCTTTCCGCCAGGCACATAGAGCGCTCCATCTCGCGCCGGTTCTGCAATCCTTTCCATTTCATGCCACCAGCATAAACCCAGCGGCGCATCTCTTCGCACGCCCCTTCCTGATCACCACGGTTAAGCTTCTTCAGGAGAGTGGATTTAGAGAAGGCATCGGAACCAACGTTGAATACGAAGCTGTAAAGCGCCGCGCGCTGGTATTCGCCAAGCGGCACTTTAACCAAGCCGTCTACAGTGCGCTTTGCCGGTTGCAGGTCTTTCCACAGCAGGCGATCGCATTCCTGGTCTGTATAGGTTTTACCAATGATGATATCCGGGCCGGTATGACCGTCACAGACAGTCCATACTCCAGCGACATCTTTATAGGCCTGGTATTTCCGTCCTTCCACGCCATCTTTCCCGCCAAGAAAGAGCGAGGCGATTAGCATCGCCCCCCCACCAGCGGCAGTGATGAGCTTTTTACGCAGACTGCTGGACATAGGCATATTAATCCTCTCCGACTTTCACTGCGGGTCCGTACTTCTCCAGCGCCTTTACCTGTGCATTCGCTACCTTACGTTTGAAGTACCAGTTAACCAGACCGGTGATAATTATCCCGGCAATACCGGCCAGCACGCCAATCGCACTCCATTCATCAGGGCTTAGTTTTGTCAGAACGCCATTCAGGATGGTGCCGCCAGAAGTGCCCAGGGCGACGCCGGTGATAAGTTTGCTCATATGGGACATATCTCTCACCTCCGATGCTGTCGGGGTGTTGTGCGTGAAAGGGATTCAGGCTCTCGGGCTACATTTAACAAAGAAGTTTTATGGTATTGATTCCCGAAGCCTGAAATAAGAATGAATCGCCACAGGTTTAACAGACACCTCAGAGTCATTTAAAATGGCTTAATGAGAGGTGCACATGAGCAGTAAGCGTTATCCTGAAGAGTTTAAAATTGAAGCTGTCAAACAGGTTGTTGATCGTGGCTATTCTGTTT
>NZ_JBQPOM010000008.1:0-28851 GCF_052220145.1 Vagococcus sp. WN89Y
CTTTTTCCAGCTCCTGAAGCGCGAACGGATAAAGAAAAGGTCTACGGAACGCGGGAAGAAGCCCGCAGCGATATTTTTGATTACATCGAAATGTTTTATAACAGTAAACGCCGGCATGGTTCTGGCGGTCAGATGTCACCGACAGAATATGAAAACCAGTATTATCAACGACTCAGAAGGATACGCTGACAGGTTTCTGATTGCATGAACACAACATCGATTTCTTTATCAAAAAAGTTTATACGACGACCAAGGTCGTTAAAGAGATCACTGAGTTCTGCAGTCGTTCTGCGCATAAGGGGACTCAGACCATTTTCAACATCTTCAGTGATAAGAGGAACAGCACGACGAACTCTTGAGACTGCCGCAGTACGGTGATTGACAATATACTGCCTTGCACAGTGCAGGGGCTGAATATCCTGCTGTTCAGGGCTTTTCGGCGGAACAAACAGCATCGTAGATTGCATCAGAGCCACAGCTATCGCTCGCGCATCATTGTCGTCATTTTTTACCCACGGACAAAAGGTTTTACATACTGAGGGCTGATGACCTTTACTTTATGCCCCAGTTTCTCAAACTCACGTTACCAGTAAAATGCCCTGTGGACGCTTCGATCCCAATCAGACGGGCCGGAATATTCACCACTGTCTGGAGCAGTTCTTTTCGCCCCGTACGTTTTGAATAAACCGGCTTGCCGGCCTGGCTAAACCCCACGGAGCTGAAAGAGATTTGCCAGATCAATACCCAGAAATACGATATTTATGGTGACTCTTCTGCTGAGCATATTTCGTACAGTTAACCGCAGAGAAGGGAGGTATACCATTCTATTGACTGGTGCAAGAAACTTAATGGCTGAAAGTATCTGAAGTAAAATGCCGGTAAAATAGTAAAGGAGTGGCAACAGAACGCTTTTCGCTTCGCCCTCCTGAAGTCCCTAATCTTACCTAATCGTTGGGTTTCGTTATGGATGAACTGACCACTGCGCGAAGGATCGTGAGCCTGACCTGCGTGGCTGATTTCACGAAGAATGTTTGAGAGTGACTGCTACTTTTAGCAAATCGAGCGTTCAGGACGCACATATTCGGGGTCAGGGTCATATCCCGTGGCTATCTGGCAACGATTAGAACAGGTCAGGGGGCGTTCTGCCGTACACTGGACCAGCAGGCTTTTGAGCATGGCGTGGAGCGACTTATTCGACCGGAAAAATCAACACAGAACGTATAATGCTCTTACCGACCCAAGAAAATGATAACCAATATCAATTGGTGTGTTAAATTTTGTGTCTTTGATGTTTTTATATGTGCATAAAAAAATATGCAAAAATTACAATTTTATGGTATATAAAGGCGGTGTGAACTTATCCGTTTGCGCTAAAAAATAAAATTAATCAATATATATTATTTTGCCTCCTAATTTGTGCCGGAGGCTTTTTTTCTTTTACAAGAACCATTAAATGTGATTAAATTTTAAGATTATAAATTTTTAATGCCAAAACGCTATTTTATGAGTGTTTGTTCACTGCCTGATATTTTGAATATGTATAAATATTTCACATTACTTTTTCTGTCTGTGGATATATTCATACAGACGCCCCCCACAACCGCAAAGTACTAAACAAGCGTAATATATGCAACAATACTCTGTCGGTCCTGTCATGAAGTCATATTCGAGGCAAATTTTATTTAGTCAGATATTTTTTACTTCCCCTGCTTATATTAATTTTACTGGTTCGGGTAATGATATTACTACATGGTACCATCGGATAAATTTTTGATAGAAAGTGATAAGCTTAAAACTACAACGTTTTTACATACAAGGGAAGTACATTTTTATGTATAGTGTTTCACTACTAAACTTAGTTAGTCCCAGACTGAAACAATAGATACTGAAACTTCTCCCTGTTATTATATGTGAAGATGAAAAGCCATTTTTGTTAATTATGCTTAAAATAAAAGCACTATCGATCGTATTAGCTGGATATATAAATGCTATTTCTGGCAGATAAAAATAAGCATCAGTCAAAACCGATGTTGATATCTCTTTCTTTAGGGGCAAGTTAATATTCTTGATTTATTTCAAGATATATAGTTGTGTTAGAACACTTTGATTTTTAAAACAATGCATTACCTCCTGTAAGTGTGTTTATGGAAAAATAAAAAAGCCAAATTATATATAACAGCCAATCGTCTGGAATGACATTTATTATAAAATCAAAAAGATAACATTGTAAAATATCAAAAAAAAACCAAAGTATTATATTGGATAAAAAAATCACAATAAATAACAAAATAGCATACCGCATTAAAGTCCTCTAAATTTTATGGTGTATGGCTTAGCGTATCATTATATGAAATAAATAATTTATTACAATAAAGTAACATTTACCTAATGACAGGGATGTAATAATCACAATAAAAAAGAGCTGTATCACTTAATGAAATTTCATCAGAATAATTAAATACTTCTATATCCCTTGCATTCCTTCTCTTTAACTTGTAACCAGGAAGAACGTGGCGATATAGTCTGGAAATTAAAATGCCATATTCTTTCCATGTTCCGTAAAACGTTGTTTTGAGGTATAAACCCGGCGTTATATTTTTCTGCAAAAGACATTGATGGGGACGATGTCCCGAATTTTTTGTGCCTATAAAAGCGGTCACAGATACTAAGTTTTTGTTAGTGTGTGAGGGGCGTTTATCAACCAGACTGAATATAGTATCTTGATATATTTCAAAGTTTTTTATGATAAGCTCAATATGTAACGGATTGATCTCATTAATGTGATGTGTAAAACATGTGTCATAATTTACTTCATAACCAAATAATTTTTGCTCATTAAGATTATCAAACAGAATCTTCGGTAGTTCTGGTAAGTCGAATTCAAAAGGTACTATATAGGAAGAGAAGTCCCATAAATCTTGCTTTCTGAAGGTGTTTGGTGGTACTCGGAACATTTTTTTAAATTCTCTGCAAAAAGATTGTTGAGAGTCGTAATTTAGTTGGTATGCAATCTGTATAATAGGCTGTGATGTCATTTTTAGTTTTGTCGCTGCGATACATAATCGCTGTTGTCGGATGTACTTCCCTAAAGTTGTTCCGACTATTTTTTTGAACATATTGTGAATATGTCTTTGCGAATACCCTGTATAGTCTGCGATTTCTTTGATTTTTAGTGGTTTATCACAATTACTGTCTATCCACCTAACGACTGCATTCACAATTTCGATATCCAATTTTACATCTCAGGTTGAGTTATGGGTTCAAAGTTTAAGTTCTTAATGTTACCAATGTCAGATTGCGAAGTTCTTCTTTGTGCAGTAATCAAGGATTGCCCATTACAGCAAATTTTTCCTGATTGTAAGAAATTCCCGAATTAGTTTTTTAAGCGTAGGCAAGCTCCTTTCTCCATCAACAAAAAAAGGGCTGCTTTTGAAATTTATTTTTTTTATTTTTGATGGTGACAAGATAAGCACTTCTTTTTTAGTTTTAAGTGCTGCAATTTCCGCATTCAGCATTTTATCGCACCACCCCATTAATGGTATGCTACTTGCTGCGAGAATTACTTTCTCTCCTTTGGATAGATCGCTTAACTGACTCGTTATTATAGAGTTGTAACCCAACTCATTGATAATAGACTGTATCCCGAGTTTTTCATAAGTGTTTTCTCCGTATATAATGATTAGCATAAATTATTACTCCATGATTTTTCATGGTTATATGTTTTTTTCAATTTTGACTCTCCCCTGGATAATTAAATCTCTGTACAAAGTAAGGTCGTTTAATACACCTAATTTGCTGTATAGTTTTTTCTTTTGGATCGAAATGGTTTGAGCTTTTTTCTTCTTTAGTATACTTATTTCGGATACTGTCATTCCCCAAAGCAAGTAGTACAGTACAGTCAATTCTGACTTGCTTAGATGAGGTAGATTCATAACAGTAATTTTTGCAAAATTATGATTTCTTTCAATAAGAAAGCTGGTTTCGTTTTTCAGGAAGAGATTGATTGGTATACGATTCATGGTTTTCTTCAAAAATTTTGAGGAAATATTTTCTTTCCAGGTTAATCAGGAGGTGATTAGTAACACCTAATTGTTTTGAACATCTTTCCGTATTGATTCACAGTGCTGGAAATTCTGATTGTTGAGATAATGGATTATGTCTCTGTATTTCATCGTTAAGACTTTTTTGGTTCTTGGTTGTTAAACATATTGTATGCAATGATTTGTTTTGTTAAATATTGGATGATGTTAATCGAGATGTTTTTTTAAAACTTAGCTTTTTCTGCACCACGTAATTTGTTCGGATTTTTTCTGGTTAATTTTTAAAACTTCAAAAAGTAACGTATCGGATGCTTGTTATTGAGTCATCGGATGATTTTCTTACGTCTTTAGATGCGGTTCTTCTCTCTTTTAGTGAACATATTCTGTTTGATAAATTTTTTGAGAGTAAGTTGTACTTATTCGTAATTTTAGAGATTGATGATTAAAAAAGTTAATAGCTTCAAAACTTGTTTATAGAGACTAAATTTGATTATTTTATTTTGTTCTGAATTTTTATGTGGGGGAAATAAAACCATAGGAGAAGGCTATTCTGGGTAGTTATCCACATATCCACTGACCAGATCCAATAGTTAATCCTAATTAACCCTATTGATCCTAAATGATCCTGGCATCGCGCAAGCACAGATCTGATAAGGCTTCGCGGTAATATCGGGTGTGTCGAAACGGGAAAAAGGTGTGTCGAAACGGGGAAAAAGTGTGTCGAAAAGGGAAAAAAGTGTGTCGAAACGGGGAGGGGGTGTGTCGAAAAGGGAAAAGGCGGTGTTTATCAACCGATGATATTGCTCACTGGTAAGGGATGATATTCTGTTGAATAGTAAGATCTTTATTAGCGATGTTCTTGGTAAGGATGCAGAGGCTGATAACCATAAACTCACAGTAACAACTAAAGCGACTGTTCAACCAGTTGCTTTAATGCGCCTTAATGTATTTGTACCTTCCAGCCGCTCTGACAGAGGTGAAATAGTTTCGATTGATGCATCGTCAGAGTTAAAAGATTTGGAATTTTCACGTCGGGAGGGATATGACAATATACGCATTACGGGTGAGCGCCTTAGCATGGCTATTGACTTCAAGGTCTGGATTGGAGTGATACAAGCCTTTAGTAAGTATGGTTTAAGAACAAATAGTATCTCACTTTCTTTTCGTGAATTCGCTCAGATGAGTTGTTTTGAATCAAAGCGATTCGATCGTCGTCTTCGGCAGAACATTGCTGATGCATTATCACGTATTCGCGGTAAAACGATTACATTCACTAAAACCGGAGGAGGTGGTCCTAGGCGTGTCGCGGTCACTGGTTTGTTGAAAACGGGTGGATTTGATTATGAAAGCGATAACGTTGAACTTGAAGCAGACCCTCGTTTATGGGAGCTGTATCAAACGGACTACACCGTATTGCTGCGTTATAAACCTATAACGGCTCTCACGCGCAAAGAGGTTGCCCAAGCCATGTATACTTTTATTGAAAGCCTTCCGTTGAATCCCGCACCTGTGTCTTTTGGAAGGATCCGGGCGCGACTTTCTTTGTTATCGCCGGTAAAAGAGCAAAACCGGATCATAAAACAGGCACTACAACAACTCGAGTCGATTGGTTATCTTGAGCACTCAATAATACGTAAAGGAAAGGAGTGTTATTTATTCATACATCATCGTTCAGCAAGTCTTAAGGCATTGAAAAACTGACCCTGACCCGAAATCCTGCGCCATTCAGAAACAGAATTCCGGCATGATCCATACTTCCCTGAACGGAGGTTGTGCCGATGAAAAAATCACGATTCACCGAAGAGCAGATTGTCTTTGCCCTGAAGCAGGCTGAGCTGGGTACGCCGGTGCCGGAGGTCTGCCGTAAGCCTGGTATTTCCGATGCCACGTTCTGTACGTGGCGCAAGAAATACGGCGGTATTTCACCCTCAGAGCTGAAGCACATGCGCCAGCTGGAAGAGGAAAATCTGCGGCTGAAGAAACGGGTGGCCGATCTGAGCCCCGACCAGGCGATGCTGCAGGACGTGCTGGCAAAAAAGAACTGACGCTGGCACGGCTGCGTGAATGGGGCCGGGAGCTGCAGGTCTGTTTTGCGCTGCGGGTCAGCCGCAGTTCGTTTCGTTACCGCTTCGTGGCGGCCGATGACAGTGCCCTGCGCCTGCGCATCCGTGAGATCACGGAAAGCCGTGTGCATTACGGTTACCGGCGGGTTCACATCCTGCTCAGGCGGGAGGGCTGGCGGGATAGCCATAAACGCATTTACCGTCTCTGACGTGAGCAGGGCCTGTTCCTGCGTCTCAAACGTCCCCACCGGAATAAATCGGCACAGCGCTGCCAGCCACAGCCTCAGGTTCTGTATCCGAATCATGTCTGGGGTATGGATTTTGTCTCCGATGCGCTGTTTGACGGCCGCCGGTTACGTCTGCTGACGGTGATTGCTCTCTACACGCGCGAATGTCCAGGGATCTGCGTGGGCCAGAATCTCCGCTCTGCGGAGGTTGCAGGGATGCTGAACACCATTGCGCTCAGACGTCCCTTACCCCAGTTGCTGAAAACTGATAACGGGTCTGAATTTGCAGGAAAGATGCTGGACAGGTGGGTGTATGAACGGGGGATACGTATTGACTTCTCGCGCCCGGGAACGCCAACAGATAATGCGACGATGGAGTCCTTCAACGGCAGGTTGCGTCAGGAGTGCCTGAACGAGAACTGGTTCATGCCGCTGGAGGATGCGCGGTGCAAAATCGAGGACTGGCGCATACTCTATAACCAGAGGCGTCCCCATTCTGCACTGGGCTGGATGACGCCATCTGAATTTGCTGAGAAGTCTGCCGGTTGCCAGAATATGCAGCCAGATTGAAGCCGGTTATTCCGATTACGGCTGGATCAGATTCGGGGTCAGGGTCAAAACTAATCCCATCAAAATTATATCCGGGGGAAGATAGGGGGCACCCCGATGCTTTTTTATTTCCCACTCCCGCCCACTCCACGAATTCATTACACTCCCACCAAGACAATATCTTATTTATTAGCTTTTATTTTTGATGTGTTCTTAATATTCTTAATATGTCTCAAAGAGAAGTGTTATCAGAAACTTTTATTTGGCACTAAGTATGACTAATGCTATATTCATAAAAAATATTTAATTAATAAATTTTTTATAATTTAAAAAGCTGCTGTTGCATTGATATTCATAATTAATGATCCGTAGGTATTAGCAAACTAAGATTAGCAGCCATGCTTCATGCTGTTCACTAAGAAGCAGCATAAAACATGCATGCTGTTTCTTAGTGAATCTTCCAAGATTCAATATGCTTTAATAATCGCTTTAAGGATATAGCTATGAAAAAGGATATTACAGCAATAGCACTGGCCTCAGTACTGGGTGGCCTTATTTCTTCCTCAGTGTATGCTGCCGATGGTACGATAACGTTTAATGGACAGATTACGAATACATCGTGCCAGGTTAACTTAGCATCCCCTGGTACAGCTGCCGGGCAAAATCTTGTGGTTGAAATGGGCGTTCACTCAAGACTCAAAGTAACCAACGCAGGCGATATTTTGAGTCAAAAGCCGATTTCTTTTGCAGTAACAAGTTGCCCAACTGAAGTCACACAGGTAGCCGTTACGCTGGAAGGTACAGCTGATACTGACGATGCAACAGCGTTTAAAAATACGTTCACGCCTGGTGGTGGCCAGCTTGCCGCAGGTGGCGTTGCCTTGAAGATTCTTGACAATGCAACTGCGGTAACTCCTGGTTCAACTACCACATTTGTTAATGTCGCGAATCAACAGACACAACTTGATTATACGGCGCAATTTGTTGCAACCAAAGCTCAGAACGACGTTTCGCAAGGTAGATTCCAGACCGTCGTGAATTACACAATGAATTACCAGTAAATTAACCAACGCCCGGAGGGAATACTCCGGGCCGTACCAGTAATTTATATTCCTCCATAAGGCCTTGTCTATGCAACGCGTGTTCTTGGGGATCGTTTTTTTATTTTTTATTTCTTGTGCTCAGGCAGGGGTCAGCATTAGTGGTACCCGTGTTATATTTGATGGTGGAAAAAAAGATACCTCATTAATTGTTTATAGCGATGAAAAGGATACCACCCCACACCTTATACAATCGTTTGTTGATGATGCAGGTGAATTAGGGGGGAAACCATCCGGAAAGAAACTGCCATTTATTGTTATCCCGCCTCTATTTAGACTTGAACCAGGAAAAGAGAACGCGATCCGGATTGTCAGGGTTGGTGGTGGGTTACCAGAAGATCGTGAATCGGTTTTTTGGCTGAACGTTAAAGCTATTCCGGGAACGAATAAAGATACGGCGATGAAAAATATTCTGCGGGTGGTTTTAAAAAACAGAATAAAATTATTCTACCGCCCGGCGAAGCTGGTAAAGTCGTATGAAGAAGAGGATTTTTCTGGTCTCTCTTTTACCCGTTCAGGCAGTACGCTTATTGTAAAAAACCCCACACCATTTTTCATTACTTTTGGGGAATTACGGGTTGGAGCAATAAAAGTAAATACAGATTTTATAATGGTGCCCCCTAAAGGTGAGGCGCGTTATTTATTGCCAGCAGAAGCAACGGGTACCGTGGCTGAATGGACGTATCTGAATGACTATGCCTCGGCTTCGGAAAAAATAAAAAGTGAGATCAAATAATGCGACTCTCCCGCAACGTACATCACTTTTTTGCCCTGGTTGCTACACAAGGCATGATAGCTAACGCCGGGGCTGAAGATGTCTACTTCGACCCGGCAGCCATTGAATTTCCCAACACAGCATCCAGATCGGCGGTTGATCTTACTATTTTTGAACAACAAGGTAAGCAGCTACCCGGCACATATCTGGTTGACATAGCAGTAAATAATGACCCGAAGGGTAGCCAGAGTATCACCTTTGTAACTATGGGGGATACCCTGCAGCCGTTGCTTACTCCTGCACAACTAGCAAGCTGGGGGATTTTGATTGACCGGATCCCCGGACTGCAGAATTTACCGAAAGATGTGGCGCTCAGCCAGCCTCTGGCAAATTATGTTCCTGATGCAAAAACCGTTTTTGAATTTGCAATACAGAAACTTTATATTTCTGTACCGCAATTGTATATGAATAAAAACCTTCGTGGCCTGGTGGACAGTTCCCGGTGGCTGGATGGTCTGCCGGTTTTTTTCAGTACTTATGGTCTTAGCGGCGCTCATACAAAAAATGAGGGCGCCGCCGGTACTAATAGCCTGTTTTTGAGCCTGAATAATGGCCTTAATCTTGGCAAATGGCGCCTACGTAACACAGGGAGTGGAAGCTGGGATCGTCAGAAGGTTAATGGTGAGGAAAAAATCATCCGGCACTGGAATAACAATGAAACGGTGCTATTACGTGATATTGCCTCCTGGGAAAGCCGTTTGGCCATTGGCCAGATGCATACGCCTTCAGATGTATTTGACAGTGTATCTTTTACCGGGGCGCAGCTCGCCACAGAAGACGGAATGTGGCCAGATAATATGCGTAGCTTTGCCCCCGTTATCCGTGGCATTGCAGCGAGCAGCGCAAAAGTCGCGGTCAGGCAAAATGATTCTCTGATTTATGAAACCTGGGTGCCCGCAGGACCGTTTGAAATTACCGATTTACCGCCCGGTGGTGGTAACGGTGATCTGGAAGTCTCTGTCACGGAAGACAATGGCAGAACAACTCGGTTTACGGTGGCGTATTCCAGCCTTGCGGTATTATTGCGTGAGGGGCAATATCGCTATGCATTCAGCGCAGGCCAATACCGGCAATATGGCCAGGGAGATGAGCCGGAGTTCGGCCAGTTCTCGCTTATGTATGGTTTTCCGGGCAATATCACCGGTTATGGTGGCAGTCAGCTTGCCAGTAACTATCAGTCTTTTGCGCTCGGTACCGGTATTGATATAGGGAAATGGGGGGCACTCTCCTCTGATGTCACGGTCGTGCGAACAAAACGGGATAATCAGTCGCATCAACAGGGTCAGTCTTATCGCCTGCAATATTCAAAAAATATGCTTGAAACAGGTTCTACCCTGACGCTGGCAGCCTATCGTTATTCCACCCGTGATTATTACACTTTCAGCGAATATGTGAATTACAGAGAATCACCATATTTGCAGGACTACAGACGCAAGAGCCGCTGGCAGGTTAATATTCAGCAGCGGATGCCAGGAGATAACTGGGGTTCATTGTATTTAACCTGGTTTCGGGAAAATTACTGGCGGAGCACAGGAAATGAAGACCACTTTAGCAGCGGCTACAGTAACAACTGGCAGGGAATAGGATATAACCTGAATTATACTCATTCGCGGCGTCCCTATTCCGGTGATGACCATCAGTTTGCACTGAGTGTAAATGTTCCGTTATCGCGTTTTTTGCCCTCCAGTTGGGCAAGCTACAGCGTCAACACCGGCAGCGATGGCTATGCTAACCATCAGGTGGGGATTTTTGGCTCGGCGCTGGAAAATAATCAATTGAGTTATTCGGTCTCACAAAGTTATGGCACAAAAGGTGTAGGTTATAGCGGTAATGCAAGCGTGGGTTATACCGGTGCCTATGGTGATATCAACGGCGGGTATAATTACAGCCACAAAACACAGCGTCTGAATTATGGGGTGCGTGGTGGTGTCATGTTGCATCCGTGGGGGTTAACACTGGCGCAGCCAATCAGTGGCCAGATGACGCCAGCGGCACTTGTGAGGATACCGGGTGAAGCGGGTATTCAGGTTAATAATTCGACAACCAGTACCGACTGGCGCGGCTATACGGTAGTGCCTTCGCTGATGGCCTACAGAAATAATACAATTAGTATTAATACTCAGTCGTTAAGTGATGATGTGGCCATCCCTTACTCTATGGTACAGCTTGTGCCGGATGCAGGGGCCGTTGTGCTGGCTGAGTTTACGGCATTTCGTGGCAAACGTGCGCTGGTACAACTTAAAACAATAAATGGCAGCTATGTTCCTTTTGGCGCAATGGTTACTGTGAACGGGGAAGAGAATAATGCATCTATTGTTGGTGATAACGGCGAGGTTTATTTAACCGGGTTAACGACAGACGGAACCCTGACAGCAAAATGGGGTAATGGAAGCTCTAAGAATTGTACTACCCCTTATTCTCTTGCAGATAAAAAAGACGCTTCAGTATATCAATTCAATCTGCAATGCAGATAGTAATTATTTAAAGCAGGGCTTTTTATGAATAAAGGGTTTGGTATCTTTGGGGGAATGATCTTTATGTTAATTTCAGTTGAATGCAGGGCGGATTGTACTGAAAAACTGGATGGATTTCCGAGAACTAATATCGGTGGACCTTCGACACTGCTGGTTCGCAAAAATACCAGTGTTGGGACGGTGCTTTTTTCTGTACGTGGCTACTTAAACAATAATACGGGTTATATAGAATGTACGGGAAATGTTACTAATCAATTTTATACTTCATTTGACAACACGGCGTATATCAATCACCCCATTAAGAATGGGGTGATTGATACAGATGTTCCTGGCATTGGTGTCAGAACCACGACATCCTGGACAGTCACGACAACGCCTGCGAATTTAAATATAAATTTGGGGGGGCAGGATATTATCCTGGAGGGTGACGGGCCAAGAGTTACAACGAATTTTACTACCTCCTGGCGGTATCAAGTCAGTTCAATGTCTGTCCTGTATGAGATAATAAAAACAGGAGATGTTACCCAGGGGGGGGTAATAAATAAAACCACCATCGGACTGATCAGGCTATATGTCCATGCCAATGGAACAAATTATTATTTCCAGGAAGCGCAAACGGCCTCGACAATAATTGTTACCCCCGGCTGTGAAGTGGTTGGTAATGCGGATAAAGTCATCTCTTTTGGCACAGTAGTGAATAAAAATCTGAGTACTCTTTCAAATACGGCCATTCCTGGCTCTGAGCGTGAATTATCGGTTGAACTGAAATGTAACGCAGGTACCAAAGTTGCTGTTACTTATGACAGTTCAGACAAGGATCTGAACTATAGAAATGCTGTGACAAACCGGGGAACAGCAAAGGGAGTGGTGGTATATTTTGATAATATCGGTGAGCTGGGGCAGCAAAACATGGTAATAAACAGTGCCAATGAATCGGAAGTGATCAAACAGACAGTCAGTTTGTACAGGACAACAGACGCATTCAGTGCAGGCACGATTTCCGCACAGGCTAACTATACACTGAATTATGAATGACGGCGTTTAACTAATATATATCTGGTATACCAGTTTGTTATGTTGCTCGGGAGATTACTGTTTACAGACAGGTGTTTTATGTATAAAAATCCAGGGATGTTGATAATAATTATTTTCGCGTGCTTAGTCACATCCGGTGTTTATGCTAAGTGTAATCAGGTTAGAAATTTTACAACGACAGAGTTTAGTTTGCCTTCGGAGATAGTTGTAAAAGGAGATCTCAGTGTCGGCAGTTTAATATATCCATCGCAACGAGTGAATATGTATTCTGGACCAGCGGTGGTAATTATAAATGATTGTACTGGATCTGGTATGTATGGAGGGTTTGAAACAACTTATGCCTATACGCCATTTTCTGCAAATTTAATTAATAATAATATTATACAAACAAATATACCCGGAATAGGCTTGAAAACGATAATTACGTTAAAAAGTTATGCGGAATCAATGAATAACCTTCCAACTCCAGCATCTTCCATAAAGCAATCATATGGATACTGGCATTATAGTGGTGATGTATTTGTTGATGTTCAGTTAATAAAAACAAGCGATCCAGTAGGGGCCGGGGAATTAAATGCCGGTGAGTTTATGCGGGTTGGATGGAAATCAACGGATGACCAGTTTTGGCTTGACAGAATAGTAAGTCGTGGTGTTGTTAAAATAGTTAATGCAACTTGCAATATTATTGGTAATGCGGATAAAGTCATCTCTTTTGGCACAGTAGTGAATAAAAATCTGAGCTCCCTTACGGGTACCATTCCTGACACAGATCGTTATATAAATATTGAACTGAAATGTACACCAGGAACAAAAGTAGGTATTACTTATGACAGTACAGACAAACATTCTTATTTGCAAAGTAGTGTGATCAATCGAGGGACAGCAAAAGATGTTCTGGTACTTTTTCAGGATGGTATTGGCAAGCTTGGGCAACAAAATACAGTAATACAAAGTTCCGGGGAAACAGAAGTAATTAAACAGAGAGTTTCTCTTTACGCTTATGGGAGTCCTACTCCGGGGTCCATTTCTGCTCAGGCTACTTATACACTGAATTATGAATGACGGCGTTTAACTAATATATATCTGGTATACCAGTTTGTTATGCTGTTCGGGTGATAACTGTTTACAGACAGGTGTTTTATGGATAAAACAATAAGCTTGTTGGTGATAAGCATTTCTCTTTTTATTTCATGTAAAAGTTTTGCAGCATGTACCAGTTTTATGGCTACCAAGACGATAAATTTTAGTTTACCATCTTCTTTGGTTGTACCAGACTCTACCCCAGTAGGTTCTCCATTTTATACCATGGCAGTAACCGTGGCGACTGACTCTCCACGAATAGCTGAGTGTACAGGAAGCGAATACTACCGTATATATACGGGGTATGATTATTCCGTTTTTTCTGGCAATCCCATTAATAATTATATTATAGATACAAATATTCCGGGTGTTGGACTAAAAACAATAACTCATGCGCCAAATGTTGTCACAATTCCGCTTAATAATGTTCCAACACCTGGATATTCTGCTCAGGCATCTGGATACGGAGTTTGGATGCAAGGTACAACAACTGTGACTGTCCAGCTTATTAAAACAAACAGTTCACCACGCTCTGGGGATCTATTGACCGGCGCGTATATGACTATTGGTGCGGAACAGTTTTCGGTTAAACACTCTGCCTTTTCTGTCAGTAATACAGTTCCTACCAGGATAACAGGTTCTACACATAGTTGCGATATTGTTGGTAATGCGGATAAAGTTATCTCTTTTGGCACAGTAGTGAATAAAAATCTGAGCTCCCTTACGGGTACCATTCCGGATACAGATCGTTATATAAATATTGAGCTGAAATGTACACCAGGAACAAAAGTAGGTATTACTTATGACAGTACAGACAAACATTCTTATTTGCAAAGTTGTGTGATCAATCGAGGGACAGCAAAAGATGTTCTGGTGCTTTTTCAGGATGGTATTGGCAAGCTTGGGCAACAAAATACAGTAATACAAAGTTCCGGGGAAACAGAAGTAATTAAACAGAGAGTTTCTCTTTACGCTTCTGGAAGTCCTACTCCTGGGTCAATTTCTGCGCAGGCTACTTATACGCTTAACTATGAATAATAGCATATAATCTGTTATATCACGTTTAATATGTTAATAATGACACAACTCTTTACAAATAGAGATTGTTATGAATATAAAAACTGGTACAGGTTAATAACCTGTATTCCTTCATATATCAATTGGTCTGCACATCTGACTAGTAGTGCGAAAAATAATCAATTAAATCTGTCAGGGTGTTTTAGTAAACTCCGCAAAGAATATGCAGACACTAACTGCTTATATATTCTGTCACAGTGACGGTTTCTGTGTTCACGCATCTCCGCTATAAAATTTCCCTTAAGATTCAATTTTTCAGAATGTATATGAATTATTTAGATATTCACTTTTACGTAAAAATAGCAATAATAGACATTATCAATCACCCATATCATGGTGACAGATTTAAATATACAGGATTCTGACGAATGAAATAATACTACAGATATGAAATATTATGCTGTTACAAAAGTTGTTGTTACCTGTGACAGCACAAAAAAGTATTGATATGAAGAGGGCGCTGTTTATTTAGCAGTTATCTGAAAATCGGGGTAATTAAGTACGCTGATAAACAACGTAAGCAAATCAGAAGTAATTAATAAAGAATTTCAGTATAGCGGGAAACAGAAGCATCTGGTCCCGGTACTATTCCGCGCTGTCTTTCTGCGCATATGTTTGTGAATAAATAATTTCTATTTCTGGCCACTATTGAGCCAGTATCTTTGATGTAATCATAGGAGTAAATGATGTTTAAGTTTGGTAAAAAAATGGGTTCTTGCATGAATAAAAGCGCTATCGCACTGGCTGTTGCGCTATCTGCTGTTGCGGTAAATGCAACTGCCGGAGAAGGAACCGTTCACTTTCAGGGTAAAGTGATCGAAGCACCGTGCGGTATCACGCAAGAAACAGCCAATCAAACTATCGACTTTGGTCTGATTTCTAAATCCCATCTCGCCAGCGGTGGTACTTCTGATGCTCGCCCGGTGCTGATCAATCTGGTTAACTGCGATGTAACCAATGTTAAAAAAGGCGTTGCTGTTAATTTCACGGGTAGTACTGTTACCGGTACAGCTAATGAGTTAGAAACAGCCGGTCCTGCTAACACTGCTATAGTCATCAATGGTTATGGTAAAGACATTAATTACAATAATCCTACTGAGCTTATCAATATCACGAAAGGCGATAACACGCTGCGTTTCACTTCCTGGGTTAAACAGGCTACTGGTAAGCAAGTCGCAGAAGGTGATTTCAAGGCGACTGCTAATTTTAGCATGACTTATGAATAATAGTAATTAGATACCTACCAGCAAATATGCAGGGTCTGTTTGACCCTGCATTTATAGCGGAAGAACGTGGTTATGAAATGGCGAAATATGCTTTCCGGCATTATCGTATATTTTCTGTTTCTCTGTGTTATCACCCCATCACATGCTGCGTCAGGGGGGGCGAATCTTTCCAATCCTGACACGCAAAGTGGGAGTGCCTTATTTACTGGAACAGTTATTCTGGCGAGCTACCGCCTGGCAATGAATGACCCCGCTCAATTAGTTACGTTTAAACGTGAGGCCCGGCGGTTAAAAAACAAAGTTCAGTTGACGCTTGCGGATAGCAATATGCAAACAGTATCTTCGCCACTCTATGCTGCACGTCAGATACACCTCATTTTCGATGGTGTAAGAGGAACACGCACTAATAAATTTCAGGGCGATGAATTACAAATAAAAGATCAACAGGGTAATGTTTTGCAACCAGGGAGTGAGATCACTCCTGTCAGGTTGAATAATGATGCCAATGTATTGAATTATGAATTTAATTTAGTGCCGCAAAGAGTGCGTGGCAAGAATTATAATTACTCTTCGGTTGTACGCTTTAATGTATATTATGAGTAACAGGTAATTTATTGTTATTAACTAAGACAAGTTAGTCCCGCCCCGGGGATGACGGGTTTGTTGCTGCTGGTAATGAGTAATGAAAATCAATTCTCCTTTGAAACGCTATTATATTGCGTTGACATTAATAGTTGTTAATTGTTTTAATACTGTTTTTGCTGTTGATTTTAATACCGATGTGCTGGATACGGCTGATAAAGAGAATCTGGATTTGGCTCGTTTTTCTCAACCAGGTTATATCATGCCAGGCCAGTATCAGTTACAGGTGTTAGTGAATGGCGAAAACATTTATTCGTCTGATTTTCAGATCGATTTTATTGAAAATTCAGCAGCGAAAAAAAATCCACAGACGCGGGTTTGCCTGACGAAAGATATTGTTAACCTGATAGGCTTAACCACTGCGTCCCGGGAAAAAATCACCTGGTGGGATTCTGGCCGATGCGCAGATTTCAGCAAGCTTGCCGGTGTGACGTTGCAACCAACGCTGTCCGAAGGACAATTAAATATCACCATCCCACAGGCATGGCTTGAATATTCTGATGCAACATGGCTTCCTCCTTCTCGCTGGGACCAGGGCATTGCCGGTTTTTTATTTGACTATAATGTCAACGGTATTGTGAATAAACCCGTTAAAGGCCAGCAATCGCAAAATGTTAGCTATAACGGTACTGCAGGCTTTAATTTTGATGCCTGGCGTCTGCGGGGTGATTATCAGGGGAGCATGGGACATAACGCCGCGACTAAGTTTGACTGGAGCCGTTTTTATCTGTATCGCGCAATAGCACGCTGGCAATCCAATTTAACTCTGGGCCAAAATTATATCAGTTCAGATATTTTTAATTCCTGGCGGTACACCGGCGTCAGTCTGGAAAGTGACGATCGAATGTTACCCCCCAAACTACGTGGTTACGCCCCCCAGGTTTCCGGGGTTGCTGATACAAATGCGCGGGTAGTTATCTCACAGCAGGGGCGTATCCTGTATGATTCTACGGTGCCAGCAGGGCCTTTTGTGATCCGCGATCTTGATAGTTCAGTGCGTGGCAGGCTGGATGTAGAAATCATTGAACAAAACGGGCAGAAGAAAAAATTCCAGATTGATACGGCATATGTGCCTTATCTGACCAGACCTGGTCGTGTCCGTTATAAGGTGGCGAGTGGGCGTGCAGGTATTCACAACACTGCTTCTGGAGGGCCTTTGTTTACCGCTGGTGAAATATCATGGGGGGTAAATAACAACTGGTCACTATATGGTGGTGGGATATTCAGCGGTGACTATAACAGTGTCGCACTGGGTGTAGGGCGTGATCTTAATGAGTTCGGTACACTTTCTGCTGATGTGACTCAGTCTGTGGCCAGTCTTCCCAACAATACAAAGCGTGGTAAATCCTGGCGCCTGAGTTATTCCAAATTTTTTGACGAAGCTGATGCAGATATTACTTTTGCTGGTTATCGCTTTTCTGAGCGTAGCTATATGACGATGGATAAATATCTGAATGCTCGATATAACGGCGATTATAGTGGTAGAGAAAAAGAACAATATACCATCAGCCTGAATAAACAACTGGCGAGCTGGGATACATCTATAGGGTTGCAATACAACCACCAGACGTACTGGGATCGAAATGCGACAGAAAGTTATACGTTATCCCTGAACCGTTATGTTGATGTCGGAGAAATTAAAAATATTTCTCTCGGGTTAACGGTTTCGCGGTATCTGCGTGCCAATAATGTATCTGGGAATAAGAACTCATATGATGATTCTGTTTTCCTGCGTTTATCACTGCCGATGGGAAGCGCTTCCGTAAATTCCAGTTCAAGTTTGAGTGATAAACGTTTCAATCAGACCGTAGGATACAGCGATACCCTGAATGATGGCCTGGACAGTTACTCCATTAATGCCGGGGTAAATGCCGGAGGCGGTGAAAGAACGCAGGGGGTAGTAAATGGCTTCTATAGCCACGGTAATTCAGTGTCTACTCTGTCGGCAAATTTTGCTGCCGTCCAGAATGGATACACCTCCTTTGGTGCCAGTGCATCAGGGGGGCTGACGGTAACAGCAAAAGGAGCGGCGTTACATGGTGGTAGCGCTAATGGTGGCACTCGTCTGCTGGTTGATACAGATGGTGTGGGTGGTGTGCCGGTTGATGGTGGCCGAACTATCACAAATCGTTGGGGGATAGGCGTGATAACGAATGTAAGTAGTTATTACCGCAACACCACCTCTATTGATGTTAACAAGTTGCCCGATGATGTCGAAGCCATCAAAGCTGTTTCGGAATCAATGCTCACTGAAGGGGCTATTGGGTATCGTAAATTTGAAGTGTTGAAGGGGACCCGGCTTTTCGCTGTGTTGCGTCTTGCTGATAATAGTTACCCTCCGTTTGGTGCCAGCGTAACGGATGCAAAAGGGCGTGAACTGGGTATGGTGGGCGACGATGGTCTGGTCTGGCTGAGTGGTATTAAACCTGGTGAAACGGTGAGAGTGGGATGGAATGGCCGAAAACAATGTACGGCAAAAATTCCAGGTACCCTTAAATCACAACAGCAGTTGTTATTGCCATGCAATAACAAAAATTAATCAGGAACCAATTAGCCTGGTTCGCTTGTTATTACCTTTAATTTTAATGAATGTGAATCTATGTTAAAGCGTGTTAGCAAAAAATTTCCTGTTAGTGCACTAATTCTCGGCACAATAATACCTTCTGCCCAGGCTGCGATATCTCTGGATCGCACGCGAGCAATTTTTGATGGTGCAGGAAAATCAATGTCGCTTTTTATCACTAACGATAATAAGCAATTACCTTATCTGGCTCAGGCATGGCTGGAGAATGAACGTCAGGAAAAAATCACGACCGGGCCACTGGTTGTAACGCCACCGGTTCAACGACTGGAACCTGACAAAAAAAGTCAGGTTCGTATAACGGCGACCCCTGATATCAATAAATTACCGCAAGATCGTGAATCGCTGTTTTACTTTAACTTGCGGGAAATCCCGCCTAAAAGCGATAAGCCTAACGTTTTGCAAATTGCATTGCAGACAAAAATAAAATTATTTTATCGGCCTAAGGCAATTGAAGCTAAACCGAATGCAGTCTGGCAGGATAAACTGATATTATATAAGGTTGCTGACGGTTTTCGAATTGAGAATCCCACGCCCTATTACATAACAGTTATCGGGCTTGGTGGGAGTGAGAAAGAGGCTAAAGAAGGTAAGTTTACCACGGTTATGCTTGCTCCTAAATCAGAACAGACAATTAAGACCGAAAAATATAGCGCACCATATCTGAGTTATATCAATGATTATGGCGGAAGACCAATATTGCGATTTACCTGTAATGCTACCCGCTGTGAAGTAACCGGAAAACAGGAGAAACAGCAATAGGATTGTATATTATTAGCGCAAAAATTTCCGAATCATCTGCAAAAGAGTTTATTAATAATGAAACGGTATATTGCTGTGTGGCTGTCTGCATTATTTGGGCTGAGTACACCTTTGGTTACTGAGGCTGTACAGGTTAATTTTAATGGGGAATTAGTCAATCTCCCCTGTCAACTGGCACCAGAAAGTACCAAACTGGAAGTGTTATTTCTGGACAGACCTGTAAAAGATTTTCAGTCTGCTCCGGCTCGTAGCCCGGAACAAGATTTTAGAGTCCGGTTGGTTGAGTGCGATGTAAACTCTGTGCAAAAAACGGTGAAATTAAAATTTACAGGTGAAAAAGAAACAGCCATGACCGGGCAGGCAGACTATTTCCTGAAAGTATCTGGTGTCAATCGGGGAAAACTGGCAATTGGGTTACTTGATACAACAGGGCAACCCATGAAACTCGGGGAGGCACATAATAATAATCAGGGGACGTCCATTACAGGAAATATAATGACCTTTGACTTCAAAGCATTTGTTCAGGCCACACCTGAAGCTATTGCACACCGGGCTGTGCAGCCCGGAGAATATCAGGCTATTGCCGAAATTGAATTAGCTTATGAATAATAAGTGCATGGTGTTCATTATCACGGCATCCGGTATACAGCAGGAAATAAAAATAAGGTTTTTGCGGATATGAGAAGAGTTAGACGAGTGAGTAATGTACATACCATTGGTAATATTATCAGGGTTGTTTTATTATTTACATTATTTTTGAATCAATCCTTTGCCGGGCAAATTAAAGTTAATATTACAGGTTCTATTTATATTCCGCCTTGTAAAGTCAATAATGATTCGCCAATTGATATGTCATTTGGCAAAATTTCCCTTACTCAGGTTGATGGACAACATTTTGCGTTAACTAAAACGGTGAACGTTATGTGTGTTTATCATGAAGGGACTCCGTATATCAAAGTTGAGGGTGGGGTACTGCAGGGGGCTGCGGACAATATTCTTGTAACACAAGGGGTTAATGCCGGTAAATTGGGCATTGCTCTTTATCAGGGAGAAGGGATTGATCCTGCTCACCCACTAAGAATAGGGGCAGGTGAAAATGGTGCAGGATATAAGATCAATAAGGGCTTTAGTGATCATGGTATGGTCAATGGGAGCTTTGTATTTACAGCAGTGCCATATAAAAAGGCTGAGTTAACAGCAGGTCATTTTAGCGCATCGGCCACAATGAGCATTGCTTATCAATAGATAGTTTTCGTGAGGTAATGGTGAAAATAAAATTATCATGTACGCTTTTATTACTTTTAGCTTCATGGAAAAGTATGGCCGGGCAATGTTTTAATTCAACGAACGAAGTTAATGTAGGAAGTATTACCATTGAAACAGTGGATGGGAAATGGACTGGGTCACGTTTCGGTTCACTACCAGTGGGAGCGTCCATTCGTTGTCATAAAGCAAGGCCTAACCAGCATGGCCGTAATATACATATCATACCGGATTCAAATAGATTTTTAAATTTCTGTTCTTCAGGTAACGTGCTGGTTAATGGATCGCTGGGTCTGTGGGATGCAACAAAAAATTACGACATCCGGATTTTCGGTCCAGAAAGGAACGGGAAGGTTTATGTATTAAAATCAGGTACTTATAGGTTATTTGCTTGTAATAGTTTTTTAAATATACCACCTGGGAAACATAAAGTACCACTAATGAAATTTGGATGGGGTAGGAAGGGTATCAAGCATTCAATGAATTACTATCTTGACGTGAATGTCATAAACAAAAATACAACGCCACAACTTTCACCAGTTAGCTGCGCTATAAATAACAATAAAAATATGACTATTTCATTTGGTCAATTACAGGCTAACTCAGGGATACATAATCAAAGTTATGATGTACAAGTCAGTTGCACGAAGTCAGCCAGTTTATCGTACAACCTTTTTCAGGCTACCGCACAGAATCCAAATTTACCCCTGGAGGTAAAAACTGATCAATATCTGCCTGTTGGACTGGGTGTGGTTAACGGAACATTGTGGGTATCTCATGCAAATAATTCTAATCCTGAAAAACTTTCCGGGAAAATATCATATCCACAAACGCAAAAATTACGGATTAACTCCAGAGTCAATACAGATATCAGTCGTATTGCCTCAGGTGGTGGGGCAATAAATGGTAGTGCAATCCTCGAAATCCGCATTGATTAACCACGGCAAACCACCTCTACTGGAGGTGGTGAGCGATTACGTTGGGCTTTATCCATAGAATGCTAATGCAGGTAACCACCTGTAGCAATATTTAGCATGGACATGCATTTTTTTACGCACATTATCGCTGCCAGTATCAATCTAAATACAATGATCTGTTCCCAGGATTAAACATAACGGCCGGTTAGTCATATCGGTTTGTTTACCTTCAAATTCTTCGGCAGTCCTGCACCAACTTAAGTGATAGCTACTGTCTGGAGATTCAGGGGCCAGTCTGATGAGTTAAAAATATTAAATACATACAAAATATTGTGATTATTTATTTTCGCGGAGCTTCGTATATTTCTGATATTATTTATTAGAAATATTTATTCGATACTAAAACAATGAGCGAACTAAAAAGTCTGAGTCCAGCACAGAACCGAACTCAGACTTTGTTTTTTGCAACTAAAATTATGGCCCTCCAGAAAGACATCACCTGGCAACAGGAGGAGTGTATGCAATAATAAACAACAATACCCAAAGTAGTTATTCCGGACTATTTCTATTTTGTAATATCAATATGAACAAGCAATGATGCGATAAGAGTGTTGTCCCGTTTGGCTTCAATAGGAAGTATACCCGTATAAATGCCTTCGGGTAATTGTTCGTTATCCTCAGCCTCATAACGTAGCATCATTGCAGCAGGTTTTGTACCACTACAACTGGATGTGGAGTTCATAGGACGAAGGGGAGCTGATTTACATGAAATTTTCCTGTTTCCACGCAGAGTCATGACATAAACTTGATCATCGATATTGTTTTTCACTTGTACCTTCATCAGCGTATCTGGATCACCCGTACCGCTTTGAGTTGTCCCTTTAGGACCCTGCCCCTCATAATAGGCAATAAAGCCCAGGTTAGATGTGTGCTTAAATTCCTGGGTGACCAATGGTTCCTTTTCAGTAAGTGTGTATTCGTTTACTTCTTCTACATTTTCAAACGGAGAAACAAAGGGTTCATAATGGTTGTAGGTGAATGGGAAAATCAGATTTTCGATACGTTCCCCTTGGGCATTAGCAGTCTGAAGAGTTACCCATCCCTTCATGGTTTTTAAATCAGGATTGTCTGAATTGTCAAACGAGGTATTAAGATAGCGTGTACCCTGAATCGTGCATTTTTCAGCATCAGTCAAATTAGTTACTCCACAGGGCGTTGTTACACTAAAGTTAATATTAATATCTTTGATATCACCGCCAGAGACACGACCTTTTCCTTTAAAAATACTTTTATTTCCTTCATCTCTAAGTCTGTCGCTATAAAGGGGAGTAATTTTTAAAGGTTCCTCACCGGTAAGCGTATATGGAGACAGGGGGATAAAGGGTACGCCGTTAATACTCTTGCTACGTAGTTTTCCTTCACCTATTGTTGCGGTATCTGCAACATTTGAATCGGGTAACAAGCTTTTAATTTTACTGTAAAGATAAGGACTTGAGATTCCTTCATTATAATTGGAAGTACCGCTAAAATGTAATGCAACAACTTGATTATTGTTCTGATTAAGTACAGGAGAACCTGATGAGCCACTTTGTGTATCACAGTTATATGTCTCTATATTACTGATGTTATCAGCACGGAGATTACAAGCTTTACCATCATCTCTTGTGTCTGCCATCTTTTTAGGATTCCCCCTCGGATGCTGTGGAATATAAACAGGTGTATTTTTAGCAGCGCGCTTGGGTTGTAATGTTAATGTACCGAAAATTTGTCTTATACCTGCTTCCTCATATGCCAGTTCATCAACTTTATAGACTGCGTAGTCATTATAATCGGCCTGAGATGTTCCTCCCGCCAAAACTACACTTTCGGATTGAATCTTCAGAGAGGTTATGCTGCCCGTATCGTCGCAGTTAGGTTTCTCATAGTTATATTTTAAAGTGTGGTTTTTATTCCCAACACCGCCTGCGACATGTATATTAGTCACCACATAAGGACCTCCTGAAATATTCCAGCCTGTTCCAAGGCCGTTAGTGGTAATGTGAGAAACAGCATGGCTTCTGGCAAAGAATTCCGGCTCTGTTTCCTTAAAACAGGCAACCGGATACATTTGACTGGTACCCTGAATAGCTCTGGATTGATTTTCTTCCAGATAATTATACTGCCCGATAACTACCTTACCTGTAGTTTCTGATGTATCCGGAGAGACTAAAGAAATTATTAATACCCCACTGGGAGACACATCTGTCGTAATTTGTGCACCACTGCCATCATAAAGAGAGCTATCATTGTAAATGTCATACAGTTCCCCTGATGGATCGGTGACTTCAAGCCATGAACCTTGTGGTAACACAACATTATTTAATGTTACCGATATTGGTTCACTATTTGGAGAGCTGACCTGTGCGCTTCTGGTATCCCCTACTTGAGGCTGGGATAATAGATCAATGTTCACATCAACTGATTTGTATTCTTCGTCATAAATATTATTATAGGACTCCTCATAATTACTGGTTGGCAGTTGTCGTATAGTGCTTTCTGCTAAGGCAGGGTGCACAGTCATGGTTGCCAGACTCAGTATACTTATTTTGAATATCCGATTCATATTATTCTCCTGATTATATATTGAACGCGTGGGTTTTATCATTAATGAAACGAAAAAATCACGAATATCATGGGGGACAGTTTAAATAGAGCTGGATAAGAAAGTTTTGTTCACTGTTAAAAATGGGAAGTATTGGGAGGCTTTTTATTTCGTGCTTTTTAAAAATTACCAGAAAAAACAGGATGCTTTTAATGCCTGACATAGAAAAACATCAGACAAAATCAGAAGCATTATTTTATAAATTATATGACGGCAAATACGTTGATAACATGATTTATGATGTTATCATTATTGTGATGTAATAGATTATTCATTAATTATAGATTTGATGAATATGGTAACTATGATCAGTTGAGACAGAATAAAAAAGTGCTGTACGCAGGGAAAACAGTATCACCACAGACTGGCCAGTTATGCAGGAGTGACAGGAATACTAATGGTGTTCATACGTTAATGATACCTGAGGAGTGGTGCATCAGTACTGCGAAGCATAAACTAATCACACCAGTTTGTGGGGCAGATTGCAACTATTTTTTATTGGTTATTTTTTCGGAAGTATATTTTACCGATTTATAAAGAATATATTTTATACAACCACGCCATTAGTGGGCACATAACTCGAGCGTTTTGCCTGTATGCTGTTTGTCGTCAGCGAAAGTTGCTATCGCTATCAGTCTCAACTGAATGCAGAAATGACCTCATTGCCGAGTGGCTGCTCCGCATCACTGACAGTCAGCGCAGCTGAAGATTTGGCCTGTGTTATTTATACCTGCGCCACGTCAAAGGATTCCGGTTCAACAAATAAGAAGGTGTACCGAATTTGCCGAGGAACTGCCGACGTACAACATCAAAACCATTGCAGCCAGTATGCGTCGGCAGGCCTTCGGGCAAAAGCCAGCCGGAAGTTCAGCCTGGTCAGTTACCGTGAATACGGCCTGACAGGTATCGGAGAACCTGATGAAGCAGAAGTGGCCGATAACATCACCTATCTTCGCACGGAAGTCGCTGAACAGAGAGAGCCAGCAGGCGATAAAGAAACATCAAGTGTTCCTGACAAACGCCTCAATACGGAAAATCATTTATCTCGTGATGAGCCGCTTTATGATTTAGTTCGGCGACCGTCTGAGTGTTCACCTCTAATTCTGTGGCAGTTACACAGAATTATTTGCAGGCTCACATAATGTGATGACTTTTTTATTATGTTTGTATTGTCTTATTTTTTTTGATGATGATTGCATTATGTTCACTCATCAATATACTTGTATCTGTAACCCGCTTACGGTTGTGTTGAATTTGACTACATGTAATTAAATCCTGCTATCTACTACCTAGTTAGTAACACCACATACGGTTTTGTATGTGGTGTTTTTTTTATTTCCGACTCTGATGCAAAAATCATTTTGTATATGATGCCTGCGTTTGTTGAAACATAATGCAATGTTAAATTACATTGAGGTTCCGTATTTTTTACTTTCAATGGTTGAACCGAATCCCGCTTTATATTATTCTCTTTTATAGCGGTAATGACTTCCTGGTTCATTTTTGACATTACTGTTGATTTTGGTGACATGGTGTTCCTTTTTACACCTTATAGTTCTGCTTCAAGCAGAACTATAAGGTGTTTTTTTGTTATCCTGCCTGTATTAGTTCATTGCTTTCATTTGTTATATTGTTGATGACAATGTTTGAATATTAAGAATTAATCCTATTTTAATCAGTAAAATGTTAATCATTCATATCTATTGGCTATGATAATAACTGTTATTACGGAAATAATTATTTTATGCATTATTTCCATGTTTTTTATGCATATGCATGCAATGGAAACTCATTCATAGATGCATTGATGAGGGATTATATGCTTAGCAAGAAATTTATAGCACCAGGGTTGGTTATGATTTTTTCTGCGCCAGGATATGCCGGAGATAATCTTTTCACCCCTGAAAAAATATCGGCGTCCCTGTCAACTGGCCTGCTTGGTGGACAGGCAAAAGAAAGAGTATATGATTCAGAATATACAGGGCGGAAGATAAGCCAGCTTAACTGGAAATACAATAATGCAGCAATAATCAAAGCCGATATTCTATGGGACGTCTCTCCCTGGGCTTCTTTAGGTGCATCCGGATGGACCACCATAGCAAGTAAAGGTGGGTACATGGAAGATTATGACTGGATGGATGACAGCCAGAGCCACTGGACTGATAAAAGCTATCATCCTGATACAAAATTAAATTATGCCAACAATTTCGATTTCAATCTAACAGGCTGGCTTTTGAATGAACAAACTTATCGTTTCGGAGCAACGGCTGGTTATCAAAAAACATCATTCAGTTGGAGCAGTCACGGTGGCTATTACAATTATGATAATGGTGCTACTGTTGGTGAGTCCGCACCTGGAGAACGCGGGATTGGCTATAAGCAAAGCTTAGAACAACCATACATTGGTCTTGTTGCTGCATACTGGCAAGGTAAGTGGGAGTTTCGTGGAGCATTTAAATACAGTCTGTGGGGAAAGGCTAAAGATAATGATGAGCATTATTCAAGAAATACTACCTTCAGAGACAGTGTACGTAATCAGAAATACCACGGATTATCAGCATTAATCGGTTACCGTATAACCGAAACCACAAAAATATCACTTATGGCAGAGTGGAACAAAGTAGCGAATAAAAAGGGAAAAACGACCATGTATGATCGCGAAGATGATGTAACAGAACATTATTCAAATGCAGCAGGCATTGCTAATAATTTCTACACGGTTACTGTCGGAGCGACCTACTATTTTTAATAATTAATATTTGTTGTTTTTTTCAGGGAGCAATAAAACGGTCAGCTCCCTTTTTTTAATTTATTGAATAGATCCGCAAGAGCGGCCACAGAGAGCATGTTTAATCATTTTTTCCCAGATAACAGGATTGCTTCAACGACTTTGATATTTATTGTTGAGGCGTTTGTGCGTTTGGGCACGCTGAGAGTCAGGATTCATCTGCGCCTGTGGCTGCGAATGCACGGCATCAAGAAGAGCGTTGCGTCGGCGATACTCCTCTCTCTTGCGAACTGGAATGTCTTCAGCCATTTTACGTGGCAGCTGCACCGGAAGACGGTAAAACCCGTTACCAACATACACTCCTCCCACTGCTATCCAGCACCAAATTTCCCCTGCTTCCAGAGAACATACCGAGCATGCTGGATCACATGATTTTCCTCACTAACGGCAAGATGGTGTCCAACGGACACAAACCGGCCAATACTGACACAACGCAGAACACCCGGCGCAGAAAAAGCCCATGGCATATCCACGTGGCCTGACGGATAATATCCGCCCCTCCTTCCGTGGTCCTGCATCCCTCCAATAAATAGCGTATAGCGTCCCTGCCAGCGAATAAATGAAAACGATATCCGAATATAAAACCAGCATCAGCTCGCCTTCCCGGTCAAAACCACAGGGCATACAGGTGACATACTGCTGTTCACCATCACACCCTTCAACCCGGATCCGGGGAACCTCCTGATGAATTTGCAGATACGCTCTGGCTGTATCTGGCAACGCCTGAATGATTCAGTACAGCCCAGGCACGATTGCTACGGTGCAGATAAGGACGGTGAGTGGCAATAGAGGATTGGCTTTCAGTACCCTCCGGATCGGTACGTCATTGCGCAGTCCTATGACCAGAAAGATATGGGCATGCAGGTCAAACACTTCCACAACAGGAAAACCGGAACCAGTTATCCAGTCAGCTGCCATCAAAGCGCTTTTACCGGGCAAAATACCGCCACGATAAAAGAACTCTACATTTGCGGTGCTGAGGGTTTTCCGACCGGGTTTAGCCAGCGTTTGACCTGATTTTCGGAACCTGGCACTTATCAGAAAACAGACCAATTTTCCTTCTTTACTATCTCTGCTGAATTTTAGTTTTACGCTCCTCCAAATAGAAGATGTGTCGCTATTTATCAGGCAATTACAGATTTTTCTATATCCTGCCCGGTGCATAATGAAAATCTTTAGCCGGATGCGTCAAAGACTGCTCTGTCTGATTCAGGCTGCCAGAATCTGGCTGACACGGGAGGTCAGGTGACTCACCATCGAAGATGAAGTTCTCCGCTCCGGCAACAGTGTTGCCGACACTAACAACAGAAAACACTCTCAAGGCACTCAGAACTGGCGAAGGCGTTCACGTATGTACTGAACCAGTGGACGGCGCTGACCTACTTTGCGGATGATGAGACGAATAACAACCTCGCCAGGAATGCCCTCTGGCTGATTAGTCTGAGCAGGAAGACGGGTTGTTTTTCGTTTCAAATCACGGAGGGGTGAATCGCCACGGGTTTAACAGACACCTCAGAGTCATTTAAAATGGCTTAATGAGAGGTGCACATGAGCAGTAAGCGTTATCCTGAAGAGTTTAAAATTGAAGCTGTCAAACAGGTTGTTGATCGT
>NZ_JBQPOM010000009.1:0-16564 GCF_052220145.1 Vagococcus sp. WN89Y
GTCAGTTCTTTTTTGCCAGCACGTCCTGCAGCATCGCCTGGTCGGGGCTCAGATCGGCCACCCGTTTCTTCAGCCGCAGATTTTCCTCTTCCAGCTGGCGCATGTGCTTCAGCTCTGAGGGTGAAATGCCGCCGTATTTCTTGCGCCACGTACAGAACGTGGCATCGGAAATACCTGGCTTACGGCAGACCTCCGGCACCGGCGTACCCAGCTCAGCCTGCTTCAGGGCAAAGACAATCTGCTCTTCGGTGAATCGTGATTTTTTCATCGGCACAACCTCCGTTCAGGGAAGTATGGATCATGCCGGAATTCTGTTTCTGAATGGCGCAGGATTTCGGGTCAGGGTCACGGTACTGATGTACAACATCGCCGCAGCAGTGCTGAGCCTCAGGTTGATAGTGATAAAAATGCCGTGAACTCATCCAGTAATTCAGTCAGGACGGATTACAATCGCTTGCAGAAAGAACATGAACAGGGTAATAAAAATTTTAACTACTCTAAAAATGCCAAGAAGGACAGACAAAAATGGGACGGTGGTAGTGGTAAAGGACGTGAAGAATTAAATAAGATAAAGGATGATGTACTAAGGCGACTTGATAAGTCATAAGGTGAAGTTACATGAAACGTTCAGATTTAGAAAAGGATGCAGCATTTATATTGACATCAATGAGCGAAAGGGATTATGAGATTCCGTCAAACAAAAAGATTCTAAAGGTTATATTTAGTTGGCTGAAGTATGCTTATGGGCTTCAAGTTATTTTTGTTCTTTTGGCTTACTTTATTTATAGGGAGCCGGGAGGGCTCAATTATCAAATCCAAAAAATTGCCTTCCTTATTTTTCTTTCTGCACCACTTATGTTTGTTTTCACTCTCGTCTTTATTGGGGCAACATACAGTAATGTGTGTATTTCCATGATATTAGGTGATGATATTAAAAACGAATCGATATTGTTGAAAATTTTTATGAGGAAAATTAGATTTTACAGCCGATTATTACTCATTGTTAACTCCTTAATAGGTTGCATCTTACTGTGGGTTGGTGAACCCTTTATCGCTGGATTAGGAATTTCGTGGTTTGTGACTTTTCTCATGAGTATTCTTTTTTTACAGGGCTCCTTATCCCGATATATGACACCTGCGGTGGTGAGTAGTCTGTCAAAAGTAAAAGACCTGCTCTCGGCATCTCCAATATAAGACATATCACCAGATATTTTCCTGTGATCAAATGACCCAGCGTTTAAAAACTTGTTAAGTACTAACCACATCCCGGATGTGGTTATACTCTTTGCTGTCCATTACTCATACCCATATTAATAGAGTGGGTATGGTGGTGATACTTCTGGGCATGGTAAACATCATGCGATTTCTATAAAACGGTGAAGTGTTGTGGTTTACTGAATTTGGCCACCAGAAATATGCTCACCTCAGAACAAAACAGGTGTCCCAATGAAAAGAAGATAATACACAAACCGGTATCAATATAAATACCAGCCCCGTGTGGTATCTTTTTTAATAAAATAAACCTGAAATTCGAAGTGCGTAGCAGGTGCTTGAAGCTCAGCTTGCAAAATCTGTAGCTAATATTCTCTGAGGCGACGGGTGCTTATTCAATCACCCTTATCCCCGGCTTGTCTATAGTTAATAATATCTTCTGATGTTCTCTGGCTTCATAAATTAATCGGTGAAATCATTTTTGTGCTTTTGCGATTAGCCTGTCTCTGGAAAATATAATGATCCTGAATCCTCGTGACTTAACGCAGGGCGGTCAGGTCGCCTTCATGCGTCTGAAAATGTTCCTGCAGATAAATAACCTGATTTCTTATTACGTTATTATGGGACGCTTTTATATGGCATCGCCGTCCTGCTTATGCGAATGAGTATTCAGAATCTGCCCAACGGCATTATTTACTGGTTTATCCTGGTGATGTTGCCTTTTACTGAAAAAATCGTCAGTCAGCCTGTCTATACCATCCGTTATCACGAACATAACCTGCAGTACAGCGCCAGTCAGGTGTTGAGCGACAGTTACACCCTATACTGCGGTTAATTGCTGAAACAGGAACTGGTTATTGCAGAGTGCGCCGCGCTGCTGGTCGTAAGCAGAGCGAGGATGAAATCATTGGTGGCCGCGCCCTTAGCGAGTCACCAAAAGACGTCGCCGGATGATGAAAAAACGCGGAGAAGCATCCGATATTCAACTGTGCTTACCAATAATAAATCTTACATCATTTCAAATGGTGAAACAGTAGCTTTAAAACTGATAACAATAAAGCATGGTATAAGGAAACGATTGCTATCAATACAGTATTGGGACATACAGTACATCACATGCACGATAACCGCTGGGTGCTTGGCTGGATGCGTGTACCGCAATTACAGGCAGAGAGTGAATCCTCTGAACACGCCGATAACCTGGCTGATACAGCCTGAGGATTAACCACATTGCCCCACTGGAGTAAGGAGATATATCACGATGAGTACTGAACTGACACTGAATATCCTGCAGAACATGACACAAGATAGGTTTGAGGAATTTCGCGCTGCCGGTGAGGATATTCGCCGCCAGTTGACCCATGCTGTTATGCGAAAACTGGAATGCCCTGACGGCTGGACAATGAACGGTGAGTACCGCAGTGAGTTCGGCGGCTTCTTTCCGGTGCAGATCCGTTTCACGCCCGCTCATAGCCATTTTTGTCTGGCATTATGCAGTCCGGGTGAGATCAGCCCTGTATGGACCATGGTGTTTATTCCGTCCCATGGGCATCCCTTCTCGGTGATTCGCACCCTGATAACATATTCGCCGGAGGTTATCAGTCATACCCTGAAACTGACCGCCATGCTTAATGCAGAGGGATACAGTTATGACAACATTATCCGTACTTTGTCGATGGAGGGCGCATTATGATCCGTTCATCTCATGTGTTTATCACTCTTAAGCCGTTACCACAATCATCCCGGAGGCCTTCGAACAGGCTCCGTCGTGAGGGCAGTGCAGCTGGCCTGATTTCAAATAGTTGAACTGGAATTTGGTCTTGCCGGAATATTTCAATGCTTCTTAGTACCTGCTTCTGGTACGGTGCGGACAGAAAACATGGTGGTACCCGGGTGATAATTCCGATAGGGTAAAAAACAAAACGGCTCAAACCGAATGGAACAAGAAAATTAGTAATGATGATTTACTCTGTATCTGGCAGGAACACAGGAGGGTAGCGTGGAGACGAGCTCTGTCTGGTGTATCGTGTCGATTTATAGAGCAAAAATCATCCCGACTGTATGACAAGTGTCCCTTCTTCTCAGTACCTGAATTAACAGCTTTTATGCTGTTATATTGATTTAACAGTTTATAAGGTGTATCTGTATAAATACAACCTATATGGTGTTTAAAATCAATTACAGCGGCCTGCTCATTATGAAAAATGTTTATCCGGTTAAGACACTCAATCAATTGCGTCCATTGCTTATTGGTTTTCGCAAAGCAAATGAACTGACGCAAAAAGACGTTTCTAAACGGTTAGGTGTAACCCAGCAGACTTATGCCCGCCTGGAAGCCAATCCTGCCAGTGCGAGTATTGAACGCCTGTTCAAGGTGTTTACCGTGCTGGGGGTGGAAATCAGCCTCTCCCCGATGTCAGGCTCATCAGAAATGATGCAGCCGGGTGAAAACGAATCTTTAATAAATTTACCCGCCAGGCGGGAGAAGTGGTGACGATATGGTCCGGAGACAGCAACGTTTAGCTATATGGATGAACGGCATTCAGGTTGGGTTCTGGGAAAAGAGTAAAGGCGATGATTTGTTACGATATCTTCCTGAATGGATTGCTGACGAACAAGGCCGACCATTATCTCTGTCACTGCCTTTCACCCCAGGGAATCAAGTTTGGCACGGAAACGTGGTGCGTGACTATTTTGATAACTTACTGCCGGACAGTGAAGGGATCCGCAGACGCCTGGCGATGCGCTATCAAACAGACAGTCTCGAACCTTTCGATCTGCTGAAAGAGCTGGGGAAAGACTGCGTGGGGGCGATACAATTACTGAGTGAGGAGGAGGAACCTACTGATTTATATTCTGTAAAATATCGCCCTCTTTCTGAATCAGAAATCGCGTCAACATTGCGAAATACGACGGAAGCGTTATTACCTGGCAGGCATGGCGATACTGATGACTTACGGATATCAATTGCCGGTGCGCAGGAAAAAACAGCTTTACTGTGGCATGATGATCGGTGGTGTATGCCTCAGGGTCATACACCGACGACTCATATTTTCAAGTTACCGCTCGGGATGGTCGGGAATATGAAAGCAGATATGAGTACGTCGGTAGAAAATGAATGGCTCTGTTCGTTGCTTCTCGAACAGTACGGGATCCCTGTGGCAAGAACGCAGATTGCTCAATTTGAAGACCAGAAAACTCTGGTGGTGGAGCGTTTTGACCGCAAATGGTCAGGAGACCGGCGGTGGATCATTCGCTTACCCCAGGAGGATATGTGTCAGGCGCTGGCGGTTTCACCATTACGAAAATACCAGGCCGATGGAGGGCCGGGGATTTCGGACATTATGGGAGTTCTAAGTCATTCAGACCAGCCAGAACAAGACAGAATGCAGTTCTTCAAGGCACAGATCATTTTCTGGCTAATGGCCGCCACAGATGGTCACGCCAAAAATTTCAGTATCGCGATAGGTCCTCACGGGCATTACTACCTTACTCCGCTTTATGATGTTTTGTCAGCATGGCCAATTATTGGAAACGGAAACAATCAGATATCCTGGCAGAAATGCAAACTGGCGATGGCAGTCCGTGGCAGCAGTAACTATTACCAGATTTACAGAATACAAAGACGGCACTGGATCAAACATGGAGAGTTGACCGGGCTGAGTAAGCAGCAGATCGAAACAATGATTGATGAAATTATATCCGGGACGTCAGACGTCATTGAACGCGTTTACTTACAACTTCCAGCCCATTTCCCGCAAGAGCTTGCTGAGAGTATTTTTGATGGAATGAGGCAGCAATGCGGACGACTGAGCGAGAAATAGTGGGCTATCCACTTTCCGGGAGACTAATACTTTGACATCCTCTATGCCCTGAACGGCGGGGCTTGTCGCGCACCGGATCAGCGTTTCCTTATCCATGTTGCTGGAAGATATCAACATGATATGGTGTGAAAAGCATAGTCTGTGGTGCTCTGTGGGTGTCATGTAACGGCTGATGCTGTCCGGAGCCAGCTATGGTGTAGCTGGGTTGCTGATGCTGATCATATGTTACTGGTTCTGGCTCGGAATTGTTCCCGGTATCCTATAGCTGACATCTGGTGGTACTGGACGTTTTGGCGCTGTGACGGGGGTGATATCTTTGGCAGGAAAAGGATGATTTGACAGGGGAAGAGCGCAGCATGACAAAGCAGCAACGACCTATACTCACACTGAAACGTAAGACGGAAGGAGAGGTGCCTGTCGGCAGCCGGAAAACCATCATTAATGTCATCACACAACCAAAATGGAAGGTGAAAAAACAGAAGCTGGGGGAGATGGCTATCCGGGAAGCGGAGCTGGCAGCGAAGAAAGCACGGGCAAAACAGGCGTTGTCCATTTATCTGACCCTGCCCCCCCTGAAAGAAGCCGTGAACACCCTGAGACCCTGGTGGCCGGGATTATTTGATGGGAACACGCCACGGCTTTTTGCCCGTGGTACTTGGGAAGTGTTACTGGAGGATATGGCACAACGTGATATTCCCCTGTCACATAAAAAACTAAGCCGGGTGCTGAAGGCCATTACCCGTTCTGAAAGTTATCTGTGTGCAATGAAAGCCGGTGCCTGCAGGTATGACACGGATGGTTATGTAACGGAGCATATATCACAGGAAGAGGAGATATATGCAATAGCCCGCCTGAAGAAAATCCGTCGCCAGAATCGGATAAAAGCAGAACTTCAGACTGTACTTGATGAGTAGTAAAGAATGCTTCTGTAGTGGTCAACTAAAACTGGCCACCGTTTTAGAGTTTTTCCAGTATCGGTTTTCCGATTCGTTTGGTGATAATCCACCGTTATATTCATGCGGCCTGAGCGAGCTGTAATACCCGACAATATAGTCTGTGATCGCATGAGCGGCTTCGCTAAAGTTTATATAACCAGTCACCGGCATCCACTCATTCTTTAGGCTTCTGAAGAAGCGTTCCATCGGGCTGTTATCCCAACAGTTTCCGCGTCGGCTCATACTTTGCTTGTAAGCGTACAGCGAGGGCCGTCTGGTCATAATCTGATGCATCCGACAAAGTGTTGGGAACCAAAGTGTCAGATATGCAGAAAAATGTGACTCCCGGCAGGCGTAAAGGCTGTCCTAAGTATTCTCCTGAGTTTAAGCAGCAGCTCGTTGCTGCCTCCTGCGAGCCTGGGATATTACCGTCTCATCAATAGACTGTTCGTCATCTTCTTTCGTGAAGAGTTTCGACTGAATTGACGATAGGCATGCCATCCGATTCTTGCTCCTGGCGGTTTGGACGCAATGGTCTTTTTATCCTATTGAGGGAGTTTCAGGAACAATGTCCGCTGCTGAGTTTGTGATGGTTTGAAACCATGATGAATATAGAAGTTTTTGGCTTCTTCCGTAAGCGCGTGAACCATGATTGCATGTACACTAATATTCTCGGCAACCCGATAGCAACGAAGCACTGCGTCATGAAGTAAATCAGCACCAAGCCCTTTTCCACGGAACGATACATCGACGGCTAGTCTGGCAAGTATAATAACAGGAATGGGATCTGGCATGTTACGCCGAAGGCTACCAGTCGCTTCTGTATGGTTGACACTCCCGGTAGCCAGAGAATAAAAGCCGGCTATTTGTTTCGAGTCCTTCTTACAAACCACAAACGTTCGGGCCGCTCCGAGAGCCTGGTTTTTGAGGCCCCTCTGCTTTAACCAGTCATCCAGCACGGCTTTACCGCTAACAAACTCCGCCACCTGATGAAAAGCGGATAACGGTTCTGGTGATGTTACACGTCCCACTGAGGTTTCCTGGCCAGTAGTTTTTCGATCACGGGATCATCCGCAACCGGTGCATCAATCATATCGATGAACTCTGCATATTGCTCATCGTTAAAATTAAAGACGCGGCGGTCAAGGATAACATCCTCGGCAGCCTTACAGGCCATTTCCAGAATGAAATCTGTACGTGATTTGTGAAGGATTTCAGCAGCAGCATCAATGAGTGCTCGCTGGGATTCCTTAGCTCTGAGGTTAAGTTGAACATCTGATTTCATGAAATATCTCCGTATAGCATTTGCTTTACAGTGTAGCGCAATGAGGATGTATAGCAAACGCTATACATCAGGTTATCGTCTTTCATTTTTAGAATGATTATGTCCGCGTCGTGCCAGATATATTGACATCCTCCCCGCCCTAAAATGACGGGACTTGCCACGCTTCTCAGTCAGCTTATTGGCTACCATCCAGCGCTCCAGTTGTCGGACAGATTCCGGGCTTTCTTTTGCGAGGGCATAAGATTCCATCATCACACTTCAGAAGGGCTGGTTCACCATCATCCAGCGTTCCATTGACTCAAGTGACGGAAAACGCTCACTCCAACGCCAGAACATATCTTCAAGGTCGTACTGGCGCAACTCAGTAACCCACGTAGGTGGCCTTCGATGTGTAGGTTTTGGTAAACACCAGGTGGCCGACACGGACGGGCCATTGTTTTTGCCGACGGCTGGTTCGAGTGGAAACAGCAAAACGGAGTGAAACAGCCGTTTTTCATTCACCGTAAGGACGGAAATCCACTACTGTTCGCGGCCATCGGGAAATAACCTTTTGAGAACGGCAACGACCAGGAAGGATTCCTGATCATCACGGCAGCTGCGGATGAGGGACTGCTGGACATTCACGATCTGCGACCGCTCGTGTACTCACCAGATGCCGCACGTAAATGGCTCAGCGAAAACACAACCGGTAAAGAGGCGGAAGAAATTGCCCGTAATGGCAGCCTCCCCGCTGAATACTTCACATGGCACCCCGTCAACCGGGCAGTTGACAACCCGAAGAATCAGGGCCAGGAACTTATTGAACCACTGACGCAGTAGGCGGTGATATACCAGACATCCACTCACAGAGTTATGCACCGTTTCTGTGGATAAACCTGAAAATCTTTTCACCTTGACATCTTTTCAGCCCTAAAGGGCGGGAGAATGTCAAGGAATACAAAGTCGGATGAACGAAAGTTAGATGGTATGAGAGGCTGGATGAAAGAATCCGATATTTGCATTTCTCTGATAACTGTTTAAGAACGTATTTGATAATTTTCAGTCAACAGAATTACTTCGGACATTCCTGACTCAGGCACCGCAATCACAGGGATACAACAGTTCGTATCTCTGTGATTAAAAAAACCGGAGGCGGGAATAACTAAAAGAGTTTCTTCATATTGTTGCGAACAATGCTGGCATCTGAAGCGGGTTCGGTTCTTTTACCCTCACCAGACTGAACAGGTACCGTCTGGTTCTGACGAGGAAGAGGAACCTTATCCCTGAATAGCCCTGCGGTCAGTTGCTGCAATTCAGCTAATGTAGCAGGTGGCTCCGGCATGCTGGCAAGCAGTCGTGGAAAACGGGGATCAAGCTCATGAAGCACGCAGCCAGCAATCATAAGACTACGCAGTAGCGCTAACCTCTGTCGGTCTGAAGCATCATCAAGCAAAGGGATCACTATGCCGGCGCTCTCGTCATTCAACTGCAGCACAAGCCGACGACGTTGTGACAGCCCGGTGTATCTACCCGCAATCCAGGGATATGTCTCTCCCTCGCCTGAAACACAATGGCCTTCGGTTCCTTGCAGCACGGCCAGCAGACCGGAAAACTGGGACGTATTGATAGTACCAGCAGACATGGCAACCAGCATCGACGGCAGCCGAACATCAATCCGGTACAGTACTGCACCGGCCACAGCGGCGGTACGAATAAACTCGCCGCGTAGTGGACGTGACACAGACTCTATTGTGGCCAGAGCACGCATATCCGTATGGTCATCATGATTCAGATAGAGAAAGAAATTTCCGGCAGACACAATTAGTCCTCGTTGTTGAAGAGTGCTATCTCCCGCGCCAGCGCCAGTTGAGGCTCTCTGATGACCTCTATACGGTCAGCAGCAAGTGGCCAGGCGCGGCGAATAGACTCCTCGATCAGCGGTGCACCACCGCCTGTAAGCAGAACACGGTTAACATTTCGATAGCGGGTAAGCTCACTGACCACTCTGGCTCCCAGTGCCCCTATAGCTTCTTCAATTTTGTCAGTTACATATCCAATTCTGGCCGAATCATTAATGATACTGTGAAGAAATGCACGATCTTTTCGTTCACGAATAACCCTGTCGGCAATCAACGGACTGGTTTCACTTTCTGCTGCCCGCAGGGCACCCTGCGCAACCTGCGTGACAAGAGAAACGCCTACAGATGGGTTGCCATGAATGGCACTGATATCTTCAAACTGCCCCACGATCACACCGGCATCGAGCGTCGTTCCTCCGAGGTCAATTATAAGCGTTGTTTCACCGGCGCCTGGTTTAATCTCGGCAAGACGAGAAAACGCAGCTGGCAGCGACTCCGGCATCACGCTGACTTCTTTGACAGTAAATGTTTCACCTTTGTTGAGGGCTATATCGCGCATCAGATTAGCTTTTTTGCGGCTGATATTTGCTTCGTTTTTCTGGCAGTCCTGATCGTAATACTCGCTCAGTGGTAACGTGACTGTGAGTGAAACGTCCTGGGGCTCAAGGCCGCTGTTCAGTAACGCGTGATGAACTGCAAGCAGGTTAAGGTCACTATACTGATATTCCACGTTGGTGGTTGAAACCGCATCCCGACTCACGGCATCCCACGTATATTTCATACCTGCAACCATGTAATTAAAAACTGCGCCGCCGAAATCAACCTTCCAGCCATGTCGGAATGAGTTAGGTGACACGGAGGTCTTCATTACATTGTTTTCAAACCAGGCCAGCTTAACATTGGTAGAACCATCATCACAAAAAATATGAATCATTTTGAGCTTCCTTTAATCACCATAAGGATGATATTAAAATTAAAAAACCTGAAAATGTCAATTTTAAACATCAAATTGAGTCTTTAAAAGAATTCAAATCCTAACAATGAAGAGTTTTGTTTTTTAAAGCATCAAATTGATTACTTATGCACTCAATTGCGACCTGTCGCTTACAAGAGGATTTAACACTTATTATCCGTGCTGAATCACAGAGTCCCTGTCAATTTTTCTCTTTTAAACAGTAATTTGTCTAAGGGAAGAAATATTCGTATTGAAACTCCTGAAAAATGCATAATAACACTGTATATAAATACAGAACCAATAAGGAGGTTATATGCTTCGCGTATATGTCACAGTAAAAATGCCTGAGCCTTTTTCAGCCCCCCTTATTTCTTGAGCGATGCCAGGCAGGTTTTCCGTCTCCGGCAGCGGAATACACTGAGTCCGAACTGGATTTGAACAATTACTGTATTCAGAGGCGTAGTTCCATCTACTTTGTCAGGGCCATCGGCAACTCGATGCTCGACACAGGCCTTCACAGCGGCGATCTGCTGGCCGTGGACAAGGCCGAGCAGCCACAGCATGGCGACATCGTCATAGCCGAAATCCACGGCGAGTTTACGGTAAAAAAATTACTCCTGACGCCCCGGCCTGGACTTCAGGCGATGAACCCCGCTTACCCCACCCTTTGGCCATATCCCGATAATCTACAGATTTTTGGGGTCGTGACGGCTTTTATCCACAAAACCCGGGAACGGGACTGATGTTTGCCCTGGCTGACGTGAACAGCTTCTACGCGAGCTGCGAGAAGGTTTTCCGCCCGGACCTGAGAAACAAACCCGTGGTAGTCCTCAGCAACAACGATGGCTGCGTGATCGCCCGCTCAAAGGAAGCAAAGAAACTGGGCATCAAAATGGGCATCCCCTGGTTCCAGCTAAAGCGATGCAGTTTCCGGATCCTGCCATCACCTTCTCCAGTAACTACGAACTTTATGCCAGTTTGAGCAACCGGGTCATGGCTCATTTGGAAGAACTTGCGCCGCGCGTGGAGCAGTATTTGATTGACGAAATGTTTCTGGATATCCGCGGCATTGATGACTGTACGGATTATGAAATGTTCGGCCGACAACTTCGCCAGCACGTCAGTAACGGAACCGGATTAATGATTGGCGTCGGGATGGGACCGACTAAAACACTGGCCAAGTCTGCGCAGTGGGCTTCAAAATAGTGGCCACAATTTTGGGGGGGGGGGCTGGTCCTTACCACTGGCAACCCTCGGCGGACGGGAAAGTTGCTTTCGCTGCAGCCGATAGAGGAAATCTGGGGCGTTGGCAGACGCATCGGCAAAAAGCTTAATACATTCGGCGTGACAACTGCTCTACAGCTGTCCCGCATGCCCCCTGCTTTTGTGCGCAAGAACTTTACGGTTGTGCTGGAGCGTACCGTACGCGAGCTGAACGGTGAGGCCTGTATCTCTCTTGAAGAGGCTCCGCCAGCGAAGCAGCAGATTGTCTGTAGTCGCTCATTCGGTGAGCGAATCACGACTTACGAAGCGCTGCAGCAGGCCATCTACCAGTACGCCGAACACGCGGCCGAAAAGCTACGGGGAGAGAATCAGTTCTGCCGGCACATCTCGGTTTTTGTCAAAACATCCCCCTTTGCCGTCAATGAGGCGTATTACGGTAATGTTGCCAGTGAAAAGCTTCTCCTCCCTACCCGGGATACGAGAGATATTATTAACGCAGCCGTGAAGGCTCTCAACCGTGGCTGGATCGATGGGCACCGCTACGCCAAAGCTGGCGGATGCTGAACGACTTTACACCCTCAGGAATTTCACAGCTGAATCTGTTTGATGAAATCCAACCTCGTGCACATAGCGAAGAACTGATGAAGATATTGGATGGCATCAACCATTCAGGAAAGGAGAAGATCTGGTTTGCCGGAAGAGGAATAGCACCGGAATGGCAGATGAAACGAGAGATGCTCAGTCCTGCTTATACTGAATCGCCACGGGTAATCCAGACACTTCCGAGCCGTTGATAATACTGGTTTTCATATTCTGTCGGTGACATCTGATCGCCAGAACCATGCCGGCGTTTACTGTTATAAAACATTTCGATGTAATCAAAAATATCGCTGCGGGCTTCTTCCCGCGTTCCGTAGACCTTTTCTTTATCCGTTCGCGCTTCAGGAGCTGGAAAAAGCTTTCTGCAACTGCGTTGTCGTGACAGTTACCGCGACGGCTCATACTCCCTTCCAGACCGTGTGATTTCAGGAACGACTGCCACTCATGGCTTGTGTACTGACTGCCCTGATCCGAGTGAACCAGCACCTGTTTTTGGGGATTATGTCGCCACACTGCCATCAAAAGCGCATTCAGAACAATATCTTTTGTCATCCGGGGTTGCATTGACCAGCCGATAACTTTGCGCGAGAACAGGTCAACAACCACGGCCAGATACAGCCAGCCTTCGTGGGTTCGGATATAAGTTATGTCCGTTACCCAACGTTTATCCGGTGCTTCCGGGTTGAACTGTCGCTGGAGCCTGTTGGGTGTCACGATACTGGCTTCACCTTTACGTGCCCGCAGGCTCCGGTATCCGACCTGAGCCTTTATCCCGGCACGTTTCATCAGTCGCCAGACTCTGTTGACTCCGCACTGTTGCCCGCTATCCCGCAGATCCAAATGGATCTTGCGATAACCATAGACGCAACCGGACTCCAGCCAGAACTGTTTAATCCGTCCTGTCAGTCTCAGGTCTACCTGGTGCTGTGGTGAATACGGCTGCCGAAGCAAGGAGTAAAAGCCACCGGGATGAACATCCAGCACCGCGAACAGGCCAGCAACAGGTGTTGTCACGGATAAAGGCGTACCTCAGTCGGACAGCTTTGCGAGGTACGCCGCGGCTTTTTTTAATATGTCCCGTTCGTCAGTAACCCGCTTCAGCTCCTTCCGGAGTCGGCGGATCTCGGCCTGAGCATCTGACTGCTCTTTGTTGGTGGAAGAATCCGGACCGTACTTCTTTATCCAGGCATAAAGACTGTGGGTGGTGATATCGAGACGTGTTGCAACGCTGGAAACAGAATGGCCACGATCCACAACCTGTTTGACAGCTTCAATTTTAAACTCTTCAGGGTAACGCTTACTGCTCATGCGCACCTCTCTTTAAGCCATCTTAAATGACTCTGAGGTGGCTGTTAAACCTGTGGCGATTCATACAACGCACTGGAACGAAATACCAATGGCTCGTATTGGCTGAGCTAACTTTTAAGGCTCTGTACCTGACGAGCACGGCAGGACGCCGTGCTAAGCTCAGGACATACAATGAGCACTAACCATAATCGGTAACCCGGTACAGCTGGACAAGGTTTATTTGTCCGGCTGTACCGGGTTGGGCAAGCCCGGAGGAACCGGGCGCGGCAGCAGGTCACAGTTTTAAAATCCCAGAGACAACGTCATAACATTCTTATTATCCACATATTCACTGACTATTTTTAAAGATCTTTTTATATATGTTTTTAGATCTTTCTTTTTAGACAGGACCTTACACCAGAGCTGACAAGGCTTTCAGCAAAGTCATTGTGACAAATTACCCTCATACTGTGACAATATGCCCTCAAAGTTCGAGGATTGATGTGACAATTTGCACTCAAGACTGTGACAAATTGCCCTCAACAATTCATTTAAATCACAGACTTATTCATTGCTATTGACTCCATTTCATTAAATGTGACACTCTCAAAATCTGTCACACTCAAACGGAAATGTCTCAATGGAAATCGCCCTGATTAATCAGCCAAAACGTAAGAACAGTCCACGAATTGTTCAGTCGAACGAGCTGACAGAAGCGGCATACAGTTTATCCAGAGATCAGAAACGAATGCTGTATTTATTTGTTGATCAGATTCGTAAAAGTGATGGAGCCCTACAGGAACATGATGGTATATGCGAAATACACGTAGCCCAGTATGCATCGACCTTTGGACTCACCTCAGCTGAAGCGAGTAAGGATATCCGGCAGGCATTGAAGGGGTTTACCGGCAAAGAAGTGGTCTTCTATCGTCCGGAAGAAGACTCCGCCGATGAAAAAGGTTATGAGACCTACCCATGGTTCATTAAACGCGCCCACAGCCCTGCCAGGGGCGTTTACAGTGTGCATATCAACCCATACCTTATTCCATTCTTTATAGGGCTTCAGAACCGCTTTACACAATTCCGTCTCAGCGAAACCAAAGAGATCACAAACCCTTATGCTATGCGCCTGTATGAGTCGTTATGCCAATATCGTAAGCCGGACGGTTCTGGCGTGGTTTCCCTTCGGGTCGATTGGCTTATGGAGCGTTACCAGCTACCGCAGAGTTATCAGCGCATGCCCGACTTTCGCAGGCGTTTTCTCCAGGCTGCAGTTGATGAAATAAATAATCGTACACCAATGCGACTCTCTTATATAGAGAAGAAAAAAGGACGGCAGACTACTCATATTGTTTTTTCTTTCAGAGACATAGCTTCATTATCATAGTCCGTACTTAAGTGCATATTGTCACACTGATGAGGGTGGATTGTCACAGTTTCCAGCTAAAATCGAGGGTTGGTTGTCACAATTTAGGTGTCCGATTTTTCTCCCAACCATGAATGATTAAAGCTGCAAAGATATTTACTCGCAGCGTATGAAGTTGTGGATAGTACAGAAGAGAAACTTAAGGGCAAATTGTCACAGAAGTAATGAGGGCTGATTGTCACAGTTTCGCGGAACTGTTTGTTTTTAAAACTACTCACCTCTAACCAGTAATGACAATTAAGGTTGGGAGAAATGGATGAGAATACTCAAAGTATCAAATCATTCATTTACTAATGAAATAAATATCAAAATTATATCTAAGCAATCATAAAAGGATATTATTTTAATATTAAAAATAGTATCTGGCTAATACCTGCCTTGATTTACTCTGTACCACCAACCTGCGTGCCTTTATTGATAAGTTGTTTCACTGCCATACGTATAAGCGCGGCCCGGGATACTCCTTCCTGCTGAGCAAGTTCGTCTAATGTTTCCAGCACTGAACTATCGAAAGTAACTGTGATTTGCTCACGCTTTCCTTTCTTAACGCCTTTTTTATCAGGCTTGATACCATCTGGAGCCTTATTGATAAAATCGTCAATTTGAGACTGTACTGGCGCTGACTGCGTAACTGATGCTTTAGGTTTAGGTGTAATAGCCATAAAATATCTTTTTAATCTTTATTTAATATTAAAAAAAGTTATTTTAACATCAAAACAAGATGGATAATAGCTTTTCGAGTTCTTCTTTAGCAGGCTTTTCATGTGCCTTAAGTTTCATTTCGAACACAGAGCGGCCACTACCAGCAGCGTTCGCAAAAGCCTTTCGTGAATACAACATATGTTCTAGAACAGGAATCTCCTCCGCATACTCAGACATTGCTGCGACCATGTCTTCATTATCTTTGCTGCGTGCATTTGTATCAGCTCTGTTAAGAATAGAATATGCAGGAAAATTGTCTCTTATACTGCGGGCTTCCTTGACCATATTCACGACATCCTCCATAGCCCAAACTTCAAAGCTACCGGGAACAAAAGGAACCAGAAGATAATCAGTTAATGTAAGAGCAGCTCTCATTGCTGTTGAGTCTCGCCCTCCACATTCGATAATCACATCATCGTAATTATCTTTCTGCTGTAGAACCTGCGTTCGCAGAACTGGACCATCAGGAAAATGTGAACATGCAATACCCGGTTCAATATTTGCTTCTGAACGAATCAAAATTGCAGTTTGGGACGATCCTTGTTTATCGCCATCTACTAACCATACTTTCTTACCCAGAATAGCTCTTGCAGCAGCGATATTGACGGCAAGTGTAGATTTACCAACTCCACCTTTAGTATTTGCTATAGTTAAAATCATTTATAAATACCATTATTTTAATATTAAAGTGAGATTAAAAACAGCAGAGAACTATATCATGCTGCAAGTAATATAATTCTTTTAATCGATGATAACAACATCAAATATGCTTAATTTTAATGTTTTTTTAATATTAAAATAAGTTGCTTTTAATTGCGCATCAATTATTTTGGTTTTAAGAAAGAAGCAACAGATAGCGCTAGACCTAACAGGATATTGAGATAAATTATAAAAACATTGATTAACTAACCTACTCATCCAGTAATCAATGGCTCGGTATCAGTGTTATCTATTACCTTTCAGCAGGGCAACAGCCTCATCGCCGGGCATCTGGAACTGTACCCGGTGTCGCGCAGCCACATCGAGCGCAAACACCTCCGTAGAACTCACCGATTTGTGTCCCATCAGGCTTTGCAGCACCTTCAGCGGAATACCGACATACAGCATGTGCATGGCATAGCTGTGCCGGAAGGTGTGCGGTGTCACCGGCACCGCCAGATACAGCCAGCCCTCATCGGTGCGAAGGTACGTGATGTCGCCTGCCCACTTCTGGTTCGGGCCGCTGGCGTAAAAATCCTGTTTCAGCAGGTTCTCCGATACCGGCAGAGCATGAGCG